>NZ_JBHUEO010000077.1:0-10655 GCF_042680885.1 Siminovitchia sediminis
GCCGCCAGCGTTCGTCCTGAGCCAGGATCAAACTCTCATAAAAGATGTTTGTTAGCTCATTTTAAAGCTGACTAAAAATCATAAATTATTGACGTTTCGTTTCGTTCAGTTTTCAAAGATCAAACTGCAAGTTACTGTTTTAAGCAACTATATTATTATATCGTGTCGCTTGCTGTTTGTCAACACTTTTTAAAAATGGAGCGGGTGATGGGAATCGAACCCACGACAACAGCTTGGAAGGCTGTAGTTTTACCACTAAACTACACCCGCGTTTGATATCGGTATTCTATGGTCGGGAAGACAGGATTTGAACCTGCGACCCCTTGGTCCCAAACCAAGTGCTCTACCAAGCTGAGCCACTTCCCGTTCATAGATTCAAAGAAAGTAAAATGGCGCGCCCGAGAGGAGTCGAACCCCTAACCTTTTGATCCGTAGTCAAACGCTCTATCCAATTGAGCTACGGGCGCTTATTATTTGGTGCGGTCGAGAGGACTTGAACCTCCACGGTATTGCTACCACTAGGCCCTCAACCTAGCGCGTCTGCCGATTCCGCCACGACCGCCTTTTTCAAGGACAAGATATATTCTATCACACACTTCAAAATGTGTCAATGATCTTTTGCTAGTTTTAAAAAGTGAGCCATGCAGGATTCGAACCTGCGACCCTCTGATTAAAAGTCAGATGCTCTACCAACTGAGCTAATGGCTCTTGGCTGGGCTAGCTGGATTCGAACCAGCGAATCACGGAGTCAAAGTCCGTTGCCTTACCGCTTGGCTATAGCCCATCGTTCCGAGTTTTTTATTATACAAAATCCAATGATACATTGCAAGGTTTTTTTGAAACGGTCCCGACGGGAATCGAACCCGCGATCTCCTGCGTGACAGGCAGGCATGTTAACCGCTACACCACGGGACCATCATATGTAAGCCTTTGGTGCTGCATTGTCCAGCTGCAGACAGCAGCGTTTCTACAAATCAACGAAGGTAAAAGACGCCTCCAATCGTTTTGTATCCAGCGTCTATCACCCCGGCAGCCGTCATACGCTTTTCGAACTGTCCAGATGAGCGGCCCAGCTCGAGATCATAAGTCAATCCCCTGTGACGGCTGTAAAGCTGCCTCCTCAGGAATCGTCTTACACTTGCCTTTGGGCTTGTCTATCGTCCAGCGCAGGCGTCCGCGACTAGCAGACTTCACGCCTACTCCTACAATAAGTCAACTTCGGCTCGCCTTTGGCTTTGCCGTGTTTCCTTTATCTCGTCGAAGAACTCCAGTCTGTACGTCGCTAAATGACGCCTTCCGCTTTTCTGTCTGTCCAGCTCCAGCGCCTAGCCCCTCGAGGTCATAAGCCGCTTCCCTGTGGCGGCTGTAAAGCTGCCTCCTCAGGAATCGTCTTATGCTTGTCGGGGCTGGTCAAGGCGCTTCCGCTTTTCTGTCTGTCCAGCTCCAGCGCCTAGCCCCTCGAGGTCATAAGCCGCTTCCCTGTGGCGGCTGTAAAGCTGCCTCCTCAGGAATCGTCTTATGCTTGTCGGGGCTGGTCAAGGCGCTTCCGCTTTTCTAATGACCCCTACGGGATTCGAACCCGTGTTACCGCCGTGAAAGGGCGGTGTCTTAACCGCTTGACCAAGGGGCCGGACATGGCGGAGAAGGAGGGATTTGAACCCTCGCGCCGCTTACGCGACCTATGCCCTTAGCAGGGGCACCTCTTCGGCCTCTTGAGTACTTCCCCATTAGAAATGACTCTTCCGATTATAAATACTGAACAGCAGACTGTCAAGGGGTTTTAGACCGTTTTTTCTTTTTGAAATTATAGCTTTTCGCGTAGTTTTCCTCTGCATTTTCCGCACGCATATCGAATGATATTTACTCTCCGCCGGCGTTCGTACAGCTCACCGCAAGTTGTACATACATACATCCATTTCGGAGTCGTCCGATGTTGATCAGCAGATAATGGGGTACAGTGCCTGGGCGCCCCCACTTTTTGCATCAACAGGCGGAAATCGTGATCCCGGTGCTTGTACCCTTTGCCTTCCAGATGCAGATGATAATGGCATAGTTCGTGTTTAATGATCCCTTCCAGTTCTGCCATTCCATGTTCCTGATAATATTTCTTATTAATTTCTATATTATGCGTTCCCAGCATATAGCGTCCCCCTGTTGTCCGTAGACGAGGGTTAAAGTATGCCTGGTGCATAAATGGCTTGGAAAATAACTCTTTTGAGATTTTTTCAGTCAGCTTCTGGAGCTGTTCATTTGTCATTTTCTTTCCTCCCGCCGCATTGAACAGGATTGTTCCTTTTTTCATATTATATTTTACCAAAAAACTGGCGGGGGAGGTTGTACACCATGCCAATCTGGTTTAAAAGCCAGATGCAAAAAGCCTTCTTGGAAAAAGACCGGTATCAAATTAAACTGTTGAATCAATGCTGGTTTTACTACAGAAAAAAGCACTGCTCTCCCTAAGCCGGGGAGCAGTACTTTTTATACTCCCGGGTCTGAGAGGCCTTTTACATTCCATCTGATTGATTGCAAAGGTTATTTTCAATTCGGCTCCCCAAAAAATATTTAAAGACGCCGAGTTCTTATTTTCCCTCTCCACACTCTAATGATTTCCTCATCCATTAGGGTCCGACCATGGTCAGGGACAACCTTCCTTTATCAACATCCACTTTTTCTACCCAGACAGTGACCACATCACCAAGGGAAACAACGTCAAGCGGATGTTTGACGAATCGCTTGCTCAATTTGGAAATGTGAACAAGACCATCTTCTTTGACACCGACATCGACGAAGGCACCAAAGTCGACGACGTTCCGGACAGTTCCCTGAAGTTCCATTCCCGGCTTCAGATCTTCCAGTTTCATTAAATTTTTTTTCAAAAGAGGCTTTGGCAATTCGTCCCGGGGGTCACGTCCGGGCCTCATCAACGAATCAATGATATCTTTTAGAGTCAGTACACCCAATCCCAGTCCCTCTGCCGTTTCCTCCACGTTCAATTGATGGAGGGCCTGCTTCATCTTTTCAGTTCCGACATCCGCAGATGTCAATCCGATGGACTTGAGCAACTTTTTAACCTCCGGATAGCTTTCCGGATGGATCGGCGTGGAATCAAGCGGCTCATTTCCGTCCAAAATCCTCATGAATCCAATGGCCTGCTCATATGTTTTGGCTCCAAGCCGCGGTATGTTTTTTAATTGAGCGCGGGTGCTGAATTTTCCATTATCCTCGCGATACTTAACAATGTTGTTGGCCACAGCCTTGCTTAAGCCCGATACATATTGAAGAAGTGATGGAGATGCCGTGTTGACGTTCACACCGACTTGGTTTACCGCCGTTTCCACCACAAAAGCAAGCTCTTCATTTAATTTCTTCTGTGTCACATCGTGCTGGTATTGACCGACTCCAACAGATTTCGGATCAATCTTCACAAGCTCCGCCAAAGGATCCTGCAGACGCCGGGCAATGGAAACGGCACTTCGTTCTTCAACCTGCAAATCCGGAAATTCCTCTCTTGCCAAATCAGAGGCGGAATATACGCTCGCTCCCGCTTCATTGACAATCATGTAGGATACATCTTTTTGAAGTTCTTTTAATATATTTGCAGTGAATTGCTCCGTCTCCTGTGAGGCAGTACCATTCCCGATCGCCACGATTTCAACAGGGTATGTTTCCAGCACATGAAACATCTTTTCTCTCGCCTGCTCCTCCTTGGCCCTTGGCGGATGCGGGTAGATCACATCAATATGAAGCACTTTCCCCGTTTCATCGACAACCGCCAGCTTGCAGCCCGTACGGTATGCCGGGTCCACTCCCAGCACCACTTTTCCTTTCAGCGGCGGCTGCAGCAGCAGCTTTCGAAGGTTTTCGGAGAAGATGTGGATCGCCTGTTCTTCTGCTTTAGTGGTCAGTTCATTTCGGATTTCGCGTTCAATTGCAGGTCCAATCAGGCGCTTGTAGCCGTCTTCTATGGCCTCTTCCACTTCCCCGGCAGCGACGGATGATTGATTTTTTATAAATGTACGTTTTAAATAGTTGATGATTTTTTCCGTATCCGCTTTGACGGAAACTCGCAGTATCCCTTCCTTTTCGCCGCGGTTCAATGCAAGAACACGGTGAGGGACAATTCTTTTCACCGGCTCCTCATAGGCATAATACATCTCATACACTGATTTTTCGTCAAGCTCTTCTTTTTTCACTTCCGACACCACTTGGCCGGACCGGAACGTCTCGTCCCTGATCCACTGCCGGACAGCGGCATCGTCGGACACCCGTTCAGCCAAAATGTCTTTTGCCCCTTGTACGGCTTCTGCTGCTGTTGCCACTTTTTTGTCATCAGAAATATATTTTTCGGCTTCCTCTTCTATCTGTCCTTCTGTCGGGAACGCCCACATCCAGTCTGCCAGCGGCTCCAGTCCTTTTTCCTTCGCAACTGTTGCTTTCGTACGGCGCTTTTGTTTATATGGCCGGTATAGATCTTCCACCGTTTGCAGTTTGTCGGCTTTTGTTATCTTCTGCTTTAAAACCTCAGTCAGCTTTCCCTGTTCATCGATCAGGCGAAGAACATCTTCTTTACGCTGCTCCAGATTTTGTATGTATCCCCAATTTTCCATAATATCTTTAATTTGAACTTCATCAAGCGCACCGGTCATTTCTTTTCGATAGCGGGCAATGAACGGAACGGTATTCCCTTCTTCAAGCAAAGAGATGACATGATTGACCTGCTTCACTGCAAGGTTCAATTCTTTCGCAAGCCGATGGACCAGCTGCTCTTGCTTTGTTTCCGTTTCAATCATTCCAATCCCTCATTTCATTTTCATTCGCTATTCCTATATCTTACCATCGGGATCCTAGTAAATACCATGGTTCAACAGAAAAAACCCGCTGATTACAGCAGGTTTCCTACAATAAAGGTGACATCGTCACTCTCGTTGATTTGATTAAATTTTAATCGTTCAGCTAAATTGGGGAGCGATGGATGGTTTTGAATAATCGATTTTGTATCTTCATTTACAAAACCGTCAGAATGGAGTAAAAAAGTGGATTGAGGATCATAAGGGAATTTTTGCGTTCGGAATTTTTGCGGTCTGCCTGATAAATAACCTGATACAGGCATGGGGTAGACCATTTTTCCGGAAGGCGTGTAAACATAAAACCTGATGTACCCCACACAGCTATATTCAAAAGTTCTTTCGCGGAAGTCCACTTTGAAAATAGCAGTTGCTGCCCCCCGCTTGTTCAGCAGGACTTTATTGCTGAAGTTCATCAGGGTCTGCACATCTTCTTCCACATTGGATTGAACTACCGAAGTAACAGCCTGAGAAGACTCATATGCATATTCACCACTTCCAAGGCCGTCTGCTAAGACACATAGGAAATAATCGGTATTCGCAGTCATATAAAAGCTGTCCCCGCAAAATGCCTGTCCTTCCTTGGCCCTTTGAAAAGCATAGGCTTCCAAGCAATCGTTTTGAAAATGTATCATAAAGTGGAGCTCTCCGTATTTGCGGGTTCAGCAAATATAGCATCTTTCAATTTTTTAATTGCTCTCCTTTGAAGCCGAGATACGTGCATTTGTGAGATATTCAACCGATCTCCCGTTTCTTTTTGGCTTAAATTCTCCAAGTACGTATATTGAATAATTTGTCTTTCCCTTTCCGTTAATACATGCAGCACTTTTTCAACCACAAGCTTTTGATTGACTTTTTCATATCCTTCGTCCACATTTCCGATAATATCGAGCAACGTAACTGTACTTCCGTCTGCATCCGCCTCAATGGAATGGTCGACCGACAGCGCCTGGTAGCTTTTGCCCATTTCCATCGCTTCCAGTACTTCTTCTTCCGTGACATCCAGACGCTCGGCAATTTCATGGATTTGAGGTGAACGTTGGAGCTCTCTCGTCAAATCTTCAACCGTTGTTTTAATTTTAGGCCCCAATTCTTTAATTCTTCGGGGGACATGAACACTCCAAGTTTTATCACGCAAAAATCGTTTGATTTCACCAATAATGGTCGGTATGGCAAACGCCTCAAAAGATTTTCCGTACGATTCATCGTATCTTCTAATAGCTCCCAACAGCCCGATGATTCCCACTTGAAAAATATCTTCATGGTACGACTTTCCTTTTGAGTATTTGCGTGCAATGGAATCAACTAAATTTTTGTAATGAAGGACTAATTTGTTTTGTGCCTCTTCGTCTTCATGAAGCTGAAAGGCTTTAATCCACTCATTAACCTCAGGGTGTTTGTAATCAGGTTGAGATTTTTTCGGCATTAAGCTCCACCTGCTCTCCTTCCAGGTATTTTGTCATATAGACACTGACTCCCTGGTTCAATTGAACATTGACTTCATCCATTAAACTTTCAATTAAATAAAGCCCCAAGCCTCCTTCACGCATAAATTCAACGCTTTCTTTCTCTGAATACGGCCCTGTTTCTCTCCGGGCTTTTTTCAAGTCGAAACTTTTTCCGGAATCGGACACCATGACTTCGAGGCGATTTTCATAAAGCGCAAATCCGGCTACGACTTCCCCGCCTTCATTTGCCTTATAGGCATGCTGTACCGCATTGGTCACAGCTTCACTTGTCGCAATTTTTATATCTTCAATCACTTCATATGAAAAACCCATCCGGCTGGCAATTCCCGAAATCGTCAGTCGAACAACCCCGACGTATTCTGCCTTAGCGGGCACTTTCATTTCGATATAGTCAAAAGCTGCATCCATTATACTCCACCCTCCACCTCGGTATTGATGTCCATTACATCCGCAAGTCCAGTAATATCAAACAAGCGCTGCAGCCTCTCCGACATTCCCGTTAACTTCATATTGCCGCTACGGGCACTAAGCTGTTTGAAAAGTCCAACGAACACACCGAGTCCTGTGCTGTCCATATATTTTACACCGGATAAATCAATATTTATGGTCACACCGTCACCATCAGCAAGATCCATCAGCCTTTCTTTGACCTTCGGAGCTGTATAAGCATCAATTTCACCTGTTAATTTCACATAAAATATGCCGTCCTTTTCTTTCACATCTATAGTTACATTCACATTGCCCACCCCTATAATATGTATTATTTTGAGTACCGTTTACCCGTACCCGTTTTTGAATAAAGACAAACATATTTGCGAAAAGTTTTAGTAAAAAAATTTACGCATCTCTTTTTAAGATAATTAAAGTGAAATCGTCCCTGAGTTCAAAATGCTGAAGCCTTTCCAATTCCTTGTATACACTTGTGACAATGTCCTGCGCGGTCCCTGAAATATACCGGTGAATCAGTGAGGACAAAAAATCTCTATCAATAAATCCCTCTTCCGTACGGCATTCTGTCACTCCGTCGGATAAAAGAACAATCATGTCACCCGGATCCAAATCAATCTGGTATTCTTTGTAATTTGTATTCTTATTTATACCAAGCAGCAAACCTTTTCCGCCCAGCTCTTCAAACTTTTGATTTTTTGCCCGGTAAAAAAACCCGGGTTCATGCCCGGCTGTAGAATAACGAAAGGCATGCTTTTCAGGATCGTATACACCAAAACACATCGTAATAAACATGCTCGGGTCTACGTTTCGTTCAACAACCCGGTTTAAATTTTCCAGTATCGTTCCCGGGCTTAATTGGTTTTCCGGCAAACTGTCCATGGCATATTTGATCATGGACATGGAAAGGGCTGCAGGTATCCCTTTTCCGATCACATCCGCAATAGCAATACCGACATTCTTGTCATCATCTGTAACAAAATGAAAATAGTCCCCGTTCATTTGCCGGGCAGGCACACTAATCGCGCCGATGTCCGCACCGTCCACTTCCGGAATAGATGTTTGCAGGAGCGTTTCTTGCATACTAGCCGCTACTTCTATCTCATTGATCAACGCTTTCTGTTGAGTCCGGAGACTTTGGTGCTCCCGATAGGCGATCCCATAAGCCATCATGACTTCCAGCAACACATCAAAGGAATCCAGTATCTGGTCCGCGGAAGCTGATTCTTCCATCATAATCGATTTATGTAGACTAATAATTTCTTCAGGCGCTATATGATGCTCAATAAGTTTTCGGCTTAATTTCTGGCCCTGATATAATATTCTTTCATCTTTATTTATTAAATATTTAAGAACAATGTCTTTATACTTCGGCTCTACCGTCTCCCAAAACTCCACCCAATTCACTCCTTTTACCGGAGCCACTTAATCGCAGTAATTACAGTACCCTTCCCGGGTTCAGACTGAATATCGAATTCGTCCATTAAACGTTTGACACCCGGAAGACCGGCTCCCAATCCTCCGGAGGTGGAATATCCGTCTTCCATCACTTTTCGGATATCCGCAATCCCGGGACCTGTATCCTCTGCAATAATTTTCATTCCTTTTTTTCCATCTGAAAATATTTTATCTATTGTGACCTTGCCTTCTCCGGCATACAAAAAAATGTTTCGGGCCAATTCGCTGATTGCAGTTGTAATCCTTGCCTGGTCCACTACCCCAAAGCCCAGCTCTTTCGCTGCATTTCTGCCTAATTGGCGAACTGCTACGATGTCCCATTCATTTAATACTTTTACGAAGGACTGCAGCTCCATAGGCTTAATCCCCCAGTTCCTGTTGTAATTTATCTAAACCATTTTCCAAATCAAGAGCGGTCATCACATCTTCAAGCCTGATGCCCAGCTCAATGAGCGTGATGGCCACAGCGGGTTGTATTCCTGTGATGACAACCTTGGCTCCCATCAATTTGGACATTTCCATGACATCCCCCAACACCTTGGCAATGAAGGAGTCAATAAAATCGATGGATGTAATATCAATCACAACCCCGCGGGCATTGGTCTCATGAATTTTCTGCAAAAGATCTTCCTGAAAGGCGAGTGCTGTTTGATCATCTAATTCCCATTGAATGGAAACGAGCAAGCAATCACGCAGTTTTAAGATAGGTATTCTCACTACGCCTCCTCCTTTAGATTCACTATTTTTCGGTTCGTCAACGCCAGTGCTTCACCAATTCCCTTTTGTAAGGTGCTGGTCGTTGTAATCTGATTTAAATCGATACCCAGATTGACAATGGTCTGGGCAATTTCAGGCCGGATGCCGACCAGCATGCATTTTGATCCCACAAGTCTTACCGCGTCAGCTGCCTGAATAATATGATGTGCCACCATGGTATCTACAACAGGAACTCCTGTAATATCGATAAGGACCACTTCCGAGCGGTGTTTGACAACCCCTGACAGCAAATTTTCCATGATCAGCCTGGCTCTTTCTGTATCGATGGTTCCAACGAGCGGCATGACAGAAATCTTTTCAAAGACAGGTATTAAGGGAGCAGACAGTTCCTGCAGGGCAACCTTTTGAAGGGATACCGTCTTCTCCCAATTATTGGAATAGGATTCCACAATCTGAGTGGACATGGGTGCCACCCATTTGTCGATCTCCGTGATCAACTCAACCGTTTCCTCGCTCGTGTAATTTTTTTCCTGTCTCATTAAATTGAGAATCATGGTTTTTAACTCACTGAGACCTGTCAGGAGAAAGTTTAACGGCCAGCCAATTTTCACAGCTCTCTCTGTAATTCTTTCAACCCTCTGTTGATATTCTTTCTCTGAATCTACGATGTTGGAGACCGCTGCTTCAATAAATTCATGGCTTGTATTCTCGAATAAGTCATTTGAGATAATGTTGAGCGAGCGTTCGTCTCCCAGTTTCTTCATAGCAGTCATCCAATCCTGCAGTAACTGGCTCTTGTGTTCTCTTAAAAAATTGGCAACTTCTATATTCACTCCATCTTCCTCCAATCATCGAGCTGTTCACGTCCATTTTTAATTACATAAAATTATTCTACCAATATGATCATTCATCTGACAAATATTTGAAGAGCTCTATACCCCTTATTTGGTTGGCTAATACTGTTCGATATAAACCTACCCGTGGTCGGCTTACCGGCATGTCGGTTAGAATGGGCAGGAATAACTTGAAAGTTCGTCTTGTTCTTCATGTGTCATTTGACCTCTCACGCTGTTTGACATGCAATTTTAACAGAGGGTCAATGGAATACTTCGGCTCGTTTACATGTTTGGCCCCATTCGTGCAAAACCGTTGTTAACCAGCGTGCTCACTCGGGGAATGGCATTAATTGCATTCCACTTTGGACCAGTTTCAATGACTGGTCCAAAGTGGGGGACCCATGGCCTCCTCCAGTGACCGGATTCGGATACAAGGGCTTTTCCGGGTATTCGAGAATTGCTTGACCAAAGTTGAACCCCGGGGATTTTCCGGGTACTTGAGGCTCTCTCCAATGACGAAGTCCAACACAGAAAAATTTTCCGGGTACTCGAGATATTCCCCAGTGACCGAAGTCGAATTCTAAAGCTTTTTCAGGCACTCGAGAATCACTCCAGTAACCCAAGTTAACCCCGGGGATTTTCCGGGAACTGGAGACTTTTTCCAATGGCCGCCCCCTTTACCCGTGACATGTGAATAAAATCAGGCAAACCCCTTTCGGCTGCATGAAAAGGTATTAAAAAAAGACGCTAAAAAAGCGTCTCAGGCAGCATAATATCAAGAAGCACCAAATCCCATGACTGTTCACGAAACATCTTTAATCCATCTAAACCCGTAAATGCTTTTCCTGTTTCGTATCCTTCAAAAGATAACTCCAGCTCTAAGA
>NZ_JBHUEO010000078.1:0-4135 GCF_042680885.1 Siminovitchia sediminis
AGGTCTAGGTGGATGGGAATCTTTTTCTTAAAAATAAAAACACAAAAATCTAGATACAAGTCGTCTAAATGTAAAATAAAAAAGCCTGTAGAGAAAAAAACATATACTTTCTCTACAAGCTGAGAGAGGAGGTTTCCTCTCTTTTTTAATTTCTTCTTTTTATCGGTTGAAGCGCATTCATCCTTATTTTTTTCTTTTTTCTTTTATTAAAATCAGATATGATATAAGCTAGACATGATGCGTTACACTTGATGGATCGATTTCCATTGTCAAGGAGCTGGTATAAATGGAAAGTAAAGAGTGGTATTTAGAATATGAAATTACTATCGACAGACCAGGTTTATTAGGAGATATTTCCTCACTTCTTGGTATGCTCTCCATCAATATTGTCAGCATTAACGGGGTAGATGCAGGAAGAAGGGGATTGCTCCTTCGCGCGCAAAGTGAAGACCAAATCAAGCGGCTTGAATCTATCTTGGAAACAGTGGAAACGATCAAAGTCAGGAAGATCAGGGAGCCAAAATTGCGAGACAGATTGGCTGTCATGCACGGTAAGTATATCCAGCGGGATCACGATGACAAAAACACATTTAGATTTGTCAGGGATGAGCTGGGCATACTTGTTGATTTTATGGCGGAAATATTTAAAGAACCAGGCCATAAGTTAATTGGCATCAGGGGGATGCCCCGGGTTGGAAAAACTGAATCTGTGGTGGCTGCAAGTGTTTGTGCTAATAAGAAGTGGCTTTTTGTTTCATCCACATTGTTAAAGCAGACGATCCGCAAGCAGTTAATAAAAGAAGAATATAGTGAAAACAATATATATATAATCGATGGCATTGTTTCCAGAAGGAGAGCGGATGAACGGCATCTCCAGCTTGTCAGGGAAATTATGAGCATGCCTGCAGTAAAGGTCATCGAGCATCCTGATATTTTTGTAGAGCACTCGGAATATTCCATTGAGGATTTTGATTATATAATTGAACTTCGAAACACTCCGGATGAAGAGATTACATACGAAATCGTTGAAAAGCAGAATCTGCTTGATCAGCCAGGGATCGGCGGCTTTGGAAACTTCGATTTTTAGGATTGGTAGGTGTTGGGATTGAGTGAATTGGGGGCCCGTTTAAAAACGGCTCGTGAAGAAAAAGGGATTAGCCTGGATCAGCTTCAGTCAATGACAAAGATTCAAAAAAAATATTTAATTGGAATTGAAAATGGCGATTACAGTAAAATACCCGGAAAGTTCTATGTCAGGGCTTTTATTAAACAATACGCCGAAGCTGTAGGGCTTCCGGCGAATGATTTATTTGAGGAATATAAAAACGAAATTCCGGCTGCCTATGAGGAAGATATATCCGAACAGCTTTCACGTGTCCAGTCGCGCAGTGCAGTGTCCACACGCAGTTCCAAATTCACAGATTTGCTCCCGAAAATTCTGATTGGTATCGGCATTGTAGCAGCCCTCTTCCTGGTATGGTATATATTTGTTAAAAACGTGGATACGAATGAGCCCGTTGACACCGGCCAAAACCCATCGGTAGATATCGAAGAGTCGAATGAAATCAAAGTACCTGATCCCGAAGAAAAGCAAAAAAATCAGGCAACTGAAGAACATTCAGAAACATCCCAGGATGAGGAGCAAACCGATGATCAGCCGGAAAGTGAGGAACAAAGCCTGACAATGGAAGAGGTGTCAGGTAATGTTACAACGTATCAACTCACAGGTACAGAGACATTTGATTTGAAGATCCAGGCTGCTCCATCAGGTGAGACTTGGATAAGGATTGTGGACGGGAATCAGCAAGTTCTTTTTGAAGGGATGCTTCAAGACGGGGCCAGCCAGAGCTTCGATCTGTCGGAAGGAACAGGGGTCATCATCACAGCTGGAAATGCAGCTGACACAGAAATATCGGTCAATGATACCAGGCTGGAATATGAGCTGGATCCGGGACAGACTGTTCTTCAAGAAATACGCATCCAATTTGATAAGGAATAAAAGGAAGTAACCCGCTAGGCTGCCGCTTCAATGGCGGCCATTTTTAAAGTACGGGGCTAATTGAAAACGAAAAGGAGCCTTCCCGGCTCCGGCGCAAATCATGCTTGAAAGATCTATGCAGCGTCTTTTGCGCCTTTTTCTGTTAAGGAGGCAGACAACCGAATGAATTTACCTAATAAAATTACTGTTTCAAGGGTGATTCTCATCCCTGTATTTCTCGTACTAATGTTGGCGCCGCTTCATTGGGGAACTGTGCAAACTTTTGGTACAGAAATTGAGATAGCACATCTTGCAGGTGCCATATTGTTTATCATCGCTTCTGTTACAGATTGGATTGACGGGTACTTTGCCCGGAAATATAATCTGGTTACGAATTTGGGGAAATTCCTGGATCCCTTAGCGGATAAGCTGCTCGTTTCTGCTGCATTGATTGTACTGGTTGAAATGCATCTGGCCCCATCCTGGATCGTCATCGTTATCATCAGCCGAGAATTTGCAGTAACAGGTCTCCGTCTCATTTTAGCAGGCACAGGTGAAGTAGTGGCAGCCAATATGCTGGGAAAAATAAAAACATGGGCCCAGATCATAGCGATCAGTGCTTTGCTCCTGCATAATATACCTTTTTCAGCTATATCCTTCCCGTTTGCTGACATTATGCTTTGGGTTGCTTTAATTTTTACGATTTGGTCAGGATGGGATTATTTTTATAAGAATCGTGGAATATTTAAACATTCAAAATAGAGGAAGTGATAAAGATGAAAGCTGAAATTATAGGAGTTGGAACAGAGCTGCTGCTAGGCCAGATTGCCAATACGAACGCACAATATCTTTCTGAGCAATTAGCCGAAATCGGTGTGAATGTTTACTTTCATACAGTAGTGGGAGATAATCCCAAACGCCTGACAGATGCAATCCAACAGGCCGAAACTCGTGCAGACCTTCTCATTTTTACAGGAGGGCTGGGACCGACAAAAGATGACTTGACAAAAGAAATTCTGGCAGGACATCTCAACTGTGGGTTAGATACGGATGAAGATGCCTGGAAAAAAATCAAGGATTATTTTAAAAAAACCGGAAGAAAGATGACAGCAAACAACGAAAAGCAGGCTCATGTCATTAAAGGGGCAAAAGTACTGCCCAATGATCAAGGCATGGCTCCCGGAATGTTCTTAAAAAAAGGAACCCATTTTTACATGCTGCTTCCGGGACCTCCCCATGAAATGAAGCCGATGTTCAGGAATTACGGCCGGCAGGCGGTCATGGACCAATTAGAAAAAGTTGACCGGATCGAGTCCAGGGTATTGCGCTTTTTTCAAATCGGAGAGGCAGAAATTGCTGAAAAACTGTCAGATATCATCGATACGCAAACCAATCCAACTGTTGCTCCCTTGGCCGGAGACGGTGAAGTGACGATCAGGCTGACGGCCAGAAGCAACAGTAAAGAAACAGCGGCAGCACTGTTGGATGAGGTGGAAAAGAAAATACAGAAGCGGGTTGGTGAATACTTTTACGGTTATGAAGATACTTCACTGATGGCAGAGCTGTTAAAAGAACTGGAAAGCCGTCAGTTAACGATTGCAGCAGCTGAAAGCCTGACGGGAGGATTGTTCCAGTCCGAAATGACATCCGTTGTTGGAGTCAGCACGATGTTATTGGGAGGGATTGTCTGCTATTCAAATGATGCAAAAATAAAGCTGTGCAAAGTCAAACCGGAGACATTAGAGCATGAAGGGGCTGTCAGCGAACAATGTGCACTGGAACTTGCTGAAAACGTGAGAAAAGAGCTTGGCGCCGACATTGGTATCAGTTTCACTGGAGCAGCGGGTCCTGATTCTCTTGAAGGGCACCCTGCGGGTACGGTTTGGATCGGAATGTCTTTTAAGGATGGTGAATCCAAAGCTGTTCTTGTCAAACTTGCCGGAACCCGCAACGGGAACAGAAGACGTTCAGTGAAAATGGGCTGTTACTATTTATTGAAAGAATTAGAAAAAAAATAGAGCTCCGGCTCTATTCAGGCTGTCGAGAAACCCTCGACAGCCTTTTTAATTATTTATAATATTTGTTCTTTCATCGTTTTAATTTGTTAAAATAAAAATAACAAAATATGGCGGTGATAAAGTTGCTCCATACAAAATC
>NZ_JBHUEO010000079.1:0-910 GCF_042680885.1 Siminovitchia sediminis
GTGTAACCGTCAAGTAGTTCTGAACAGTTTCTGCTCATTAATTTTGAACACTTTTCGCTTGAAATAAAGTCTCACGATATTTGATCCTGTGACTGGCTCCGTCAAAGTGTAGAACTTCAGAGCGGTGGAGAAGGCGATCAAGGATCGCCGTAGTAATACCCTGGTCCCCAAGTAACTCTCCCCACTCTTCTGGTCCTTTGTTTGATGTTAGAATGATAGAACTTCGTTCATAGAGATAATTGATCAGATGAAAGAACAGATTTGCTTCATTCTGATCCATGGCCATGTACATCAGGTCATCAATGATGACAAGGTCAGCACCTCTGATCCGTTTCAGCTGCAGCTGGGATTTTCGAAGGTACTCTTCACTCTTCAACAGGGGGACCAACTCCCCCATGGAGATGAATGACACCCGGTATCCTCTGTTAATTGCTTCCAATCCCAGTCCAATGGCAATATGGGTTTTCCCAACGCCCGGTGGGCCCAAGAATATCAAATTGAATGATTCTTCCAGCCATGAGAGCTCCTGGAGTTGCCTTAACTGCCTCTCACTGAGTGTTGGAAGTTCTTTAAGGTCAAACTCATCAAGGCTCTTTTGGTAAGGAAACTTTGCCCATTTCAGATGCTTTTCAATCATTTTTTCTTCACGCCGTTTTTCCTCGTACGAAAGTAGTTCGCGGAGAAACTCCTGATATGTCCATGTTTGAGACTCTGCCTTTCTCAAAAAAGTCGGAAGTACTTTTGAAGTCTCCGCCATTCTTAGACGTTGAAACTGTTTCTGTAAATCTTCGACTGAAAAATCCATCTCAGGCACCTCCCAAGATCTTCAGGTAGCCATCCAGTTCCCTGACGGAAGCTTTTTCGTTGTAA
Source organism: Siminovitchia sediminis (assembly GCF_042680885.1). Taxonomy (NCBI): domain Bacteria; kingdom Bacillati; phylum Bacillota; class Bacilli; order Caryophanales; family Bacillaceae; genus Siminovitchia; species Siminovitchia sediminis. The sequence continues at coordinate 871 of NZ_JBHUEO010000079.1, forward strand.
TACTCGGAAATGGCCCCGGATCCCGGAATATCAGAGATTG
>NZ_JBHUEO010000080.1:0-2306 GCF_042680885.1 Siminovitchia sediminis
AACAGGGCAGTATCAGGATGAAATATAGAAAAGCTTTATTCGATAAACAAAGTGTTGAATCTTAATTGACGAAAGCTGTTGAGTCTTATATTTCAAAAACTGTTGATTTCTACTTGACGGTTACAACTAGTTTAAGTAAAAATGCCTTTACGCTAGGCATTAGTTGGTTCGTTATTGTGTTCATACATTTAGCATTCATAACGAAAATGTTCAAAATTCTTAGAAATCAACCTCCTAAATTAACATTTGACGAAAAGGAGATTGAAGAACGCTCGTCTTAATAAAACATCACCTCATGTTGAATTATAAAAGAATATAAAGAGCAATCTGATTGATTATTTTCATATAAATGTTTAAGAATGATTCAATCATATAATAAGATTTTAACGGTGTTGTCATTAACACCATTAAAATATATTAGTAAGTAAAATTTGAAAAGGAGAGATTTATCATGACTAACTTAACTAAGGATTCAACTGTAGAACAATTGATTGAAGCGGACAAAAAGCATTTTATACATCCAACTACAGTACCTAAAACTTTATTGGAAGATGGGCCAAAAGCTATCTTTTCAGAGGGTAATGGCGTTCGAGTGAAAGACATTTGTGGAAAATCATATATTGATGGTGTGTCCATGTTATGGAACGTAAACTTAGGGTTTGGTCAAAAAGAACTTGCGGATGCAGCGCATGAACAACTTACTAAACTAGCATATAGTTCATCATTCTATGGATATTCAAATGAACTTGCGGTTCGACTTGCTGAAAAAATTGCTGGTATAGCACCTGGAGATCTGAATTCTGTATTCTTCACCTCAGGCGGATCTGAATCAAATGAAACGGCATTTAAGTTTGCTAGATTTTATTGGGATCTAAAGGGGCAATCATCTAAGAAAAATATTATTTCATTAAAACGTGGTTACCATGGGGCTACGATTGCAACTGGTTCTGCAACAGGAATTGAAGGATTTCATAACTTCTCTGGATCAAAGGATTCCGATATTATCCATGCAAAACCACATTTAGTAAATGCAGAAAAAGGGGATAAGAGCGATCCAGAATATAAAGATAGTATCCGTCATCTTATTGAAACAAAGGGAGCGGACCAAATTGCGGCAGTAATAATAGAACCGATTCAAGGTGCAGGAGGAGTACACGTTCCACCGGAAGGATACTTACAAGCAGTTAAAAAGTTATGTGAAGAAAACAACATTTTATTTATTGCTGATGAGGTTATTTGTGGTTTTGGTAGAACAGGTAGAATGTTCGGGGTCGAAAACTGGGATGTTGTACCTGATATGATGTGTACAGCAAAAGGTATTACAAGTGGATATGCACAGTTAGGGGCAGTATTACTCTCGCAAGAAGTAAGAGATACACTTGTTTCTTACGACGGTATAATAGGTCATGGATTCACGTATAGTGGACATCCTACGGCATGTGCTATTGGATTAAAAACATTAGAATTTATTGAGGAAAATAATATTTTACAAAATGTTAATAACATGAATAAAGTATTACAAAAAGGATTTGATTACTTAGTAGAGAATCATCCACATGTTGCAAAAACAAGAGCGGTTGGGCTTCTAGCTGGATTTGATCTCATGCAAGATAGAGACACAAATACACCATTTAAACAATCTATTAGAGCTGCGCGTCATATCGTTGATCATTGTTTTGATAATGGCTTAATTTTACGACCGGCTGACTTTGAAGAGCAAGTAAATATCGTGGCAATAGCACCTCCACTTATTATCAATAAAGAAGAAGTTGAAGAAATGATCAGTATAATCGATGAAGCATTAACCTCATTTGAAAAATCGTTATAAGAAGAAGGCAATTGCGTCTTATTCTTAATATAAGTCTATCGGGTAATAAAAGAATCATTAAATTATATGAATCAGTGATTGTTCAAATAAGAACATTTCACACATATCTCAATGATTACTATTTCAGTTATGAATCATTTTATAATGAACAAAGGGAATTAATTGATGCATTATTAACAATCTTCAAAAATGCCCTGACGAAGGTGCAAAGCTTTTGGCTGGCGAAGAAAGTTTAGATAAAGGATATTTTGTTCAGCCTACTGCTTTTTCCGCAGAAGATCACATGACAATCGTAAGGGAAGATATTTTTGGTCCGGTCGTCGCATGCATGCTATATAAAACAATCGATGAATGAATAAAGACATCGGATAATACCACCTCTGCCATATTTTAGAGCCACCTATGACATGATTTAGAGCCACCTCTGCCATAACTGAGCCACCTCCTATATAATTGATTTGCACTTCAGTGTGCAAAT
>NZ_JBHUEO010000081.1:0-5754 GCF_042680885.1 Siminovitchia sediminis
TGGAGCTTCCGGCGGAAAAGCCGGCAGGCTTTGACAGAGGAAGTGAAGCGACCTCGAGCACCAAGGAGCCGTAGCTGGATTGAACAATTCTTGGTATCTTCTCTTATCTGGTTTTGAGAGAATGAAAAATTTCTCTTGAAAAATACATAAAACAAAGTATAATAAAAGATGTCGCAAAAGGATCTTCTGCTAGAAACGCTCACGTCCTGTGAGAATGCAGAAGCCAGCATATTCAAGTCTGGTGGCGATAGCGAAGAGGTCACACCCGTTCCCATCCCGAACACGGAAGTTAAGCTCTTCAGCGCCGATGGTAGTGAGGGGATTCCCCTTGTGAGAGCAGGACGCTGCCGGGCATACCATATTATTCCGCAGTAGCTCAGTGGTAGAGCTATCGGCTGTTAACCGATCGGTCGTAGGTTCGAATCCTACCTGCGGAGCCAAATGGAGAGCTGTCCGAGTTGGCCGAAGGAGCACGATTGGAAATCGTGTAGGCGGCTACCGCCGTCTCAAGGGTTCAAATCCCTTGCTCTCCGCCATATACATACAGGCCCCTTGGTCAAGCGGTTAAGACACCGCCCTTTCACGGCGGTAACACGGGTTCGAATCCCGTAGGGGTCACCATTTTTTTATTAGAGGTTAAGGCAATAGATATGATTGCTTTTCGATTATGCTATAGAATCCTGTGCTGAAATGAAAAAGTTTGGGAGAGCCGATAGCATAAAGAAAATCCTAGTAAAAATATCTTATCGTCGCGGGATGGAGCAGTCTGGCAGCTCGTCGGGCTCATAACCCGAAGGTCGCAGGTTCAAATCCTGCTCCCGCAATCTTATAAAGGTCCCGTAGTGTAGCGGTTAACATGCCTGCCTGTCACGCAGGAGATCGCGGGTTCGATTCCCGTCGGGACCGCCATTTATTATAAAATAGAGGCTCAGTAGCTCAGTCGGTAGAGCAAAGGACTGAAAATCCTTGTGTCGGCGGTTCGATTCCGTCCTGAGCCACCATATAAAACTTTGGTGGGGTAGCGAAGTGGCTAAACGCGGCGGACTGTAAATCCGCTCCCTTAGGGTTCGGCGGTTCGAATCCGTCCCCCACCACCATTATAAAGGGGTATAGTTTAATGGTAAAACGAAGGTCTCCAAAACCTTTGATGTGGGTTCGATTCCTACTACCCCTGCCATGTATGGCGGCTATGGCGAAGTGGTTAACGCATCGGATTGTGGCTCCGACATCGTGGGTTCGATTCCCACTAGTCGCCCCATTATCTTTACAGTATAATGTATATATCTTTCGATGGGCTATAGCCAAGCGGTAAGGCAACGGACTTTGACTCCGTCATTCGTTGGTTCGAATCCAGCTAGCCCAGTTTACTGCGGAAGTAGTTCAGTGGTAGAACACCACCTTGCCAAGGTGGGGGTCGCGGGTTCAAATCCCGTCTTCCGCTCCAAATTAAGGCGGCATAGCCAAGTGGTAAGGCACGGGTCTGCAACACCCTTATCACCGGTTCGAATCCGGTTGCCGCCTCCATTTATCGTTCATGCCTGAGTGGTGGAACTGGCATACACGTTGGACTCAAAATCCAATGCCCTCACGGGCTTGTGGGTTCGAATCCCACCTCAGGTATCAATAAGACTAATGACCTTCAATATTCATGTTGAAGGTCATTTTTGTTTTCCGGCAAAGAAACAAATAGTAAATGTGCCGGAAGATAGAATCCGTCACTGGTACAGGCAGAGCTAAATCAGTATTGATATTTGACGTATGTGATCTTCAACAGTGAATAGTGAAGTTGCTTCATATAGGATATTGAAACCCGCTACACATCTATTTATGGTTTAAGAGCTAATTACAGGGAGAGAAGGTGAAATGAATTTTATTTGGAAAGATCTTTCTCAACCTGTGGCAATGGAATATTTAGATTTATGATAATGTTTATATCGCATAAATTATTTGGATGGGAGGCTGTTTAATGCCAAGAACAACGGGAAGTAAAATGATGTTTTTACCTTGTTCATTGCAGGAGCAGCGGTGTGCGTTCCTTTTTTGATGTATCAAACGAAAGTGGAGGAGGCAAAGGTTATGCTGAGTTCAAAATCAGGCAGAGGAGCAACCCGAGGCCGAACCTTTTCCTGCTGCTTAGTCATATACCTTATCAGAAAAAGAGAGGATTTAAGCCGGAAAAGAAATGGGAGAAATCGGAGATGAAGAATGGATTGCCGGCAGCATTATGGCCTGGCGTTACAGAAAGCAGATCTCGTCGAAAATGATCATTTGGAAATAGCAGGAGTAAAAGCTCGTTATCGCCCTCAGATGACTTAAGAAAATATTGCTTACCTTGAGAAAAGAGCTGAATCTCTGGAATCTGAACCCGTGTTGAAAGAGATTTTAAAGAAATGGGGCCAAGGCAACTTTGCTGAAGTTAACAAAAATTTCATAGAAGCAAGAGCCATTCTACTCTTATGGGACAGAGGGATATGAATTTTAAATTAAAAAGAGAACCCGGGAAAGAGAAGAGCAGTATATTTTACATTTTTTCGGTGAAGAAGGACTTAGAAAAGATATAGAACAATGGAGTTGAGTTGACAAAGGACATCATAATTATTTGACCGTTCGATGGGGTTTTTTAGACTCATTGATTTTACTAAGGATAGATGGGAGCCTTTTATGATAAAATGCCCCCATCAGTATGATGTATTGGATCAGGATGTAATAAAAACATCTCGCGATCAAACAATCGCGAGATGGAAGTTCTTATTTATAGCGGCCTGTTTTCAAACTCTGGTTCTACAGGCTGGGGAGCCACTCTTGATTTTTCAAGTGCCGGCGTATCTTTACGTGCAATTTGGTAAACTGATGCTCCTACAATTCGGGCAATGTTTTCCATTCTTTCTTTGCTGATATGTTCAATTGTATCTGTCGGCTGATGGTATTGCGGCTCCAGCGGAGCGTAGCTGTACACAGCAGCAGGGATGCCTGCGTCATGGAACGGCTGGTGATCGCTCCGCCCAACTTTACCATACGTCAGCGGTTTGGATACCCTGATACTTGCAGAGGCTGCCGTATCCGTAATCACATTGCGCTGGCCGTCTACAGTGAACATAATCATGTCTCCGGAGTTTTTATTTCCTACCATATCAAAGTTAAACATACCAACAGAACGGTCTTTCTCATCCTCGGTCAACGTAGATACATAGTGGTAAGATCCCAGTAATCCCAATTCTTCTGCTCCAAATGTCAAGAAGCGTATTTCCGTATCAGTTTGCATATTGCTGACAGCACGGGCTATTTCAAGATTTACCCCGACCCCTGATGCATTATCACTGGCCCCTGGAGCTCCAGGTACGGAATCGTGATGGGATCCAACATAAATGATTTGGCCTGTATCATGATTTTTATGCGCTTTTTTCGTTGCGATCACATTATGAGACGTTTTTGTCACTACGCCGCCGCCTACAATCTGGACATTTGTTTCTACAGATTGTCCCTGATTAAGTAAGCTTTTTATAGAAAGTCCCTCTTCACGCGTCAGTCCTACAGTGGGAACGAAAGTCCCGGATGGATTAAGGCTGGAAGCCAGTGGTCCTGAGGTGTTGTTATACATCACAACTGCAATTGCGCCTGCCGCTGCAGCATTCTCAACTTTCTCAACAAAGGTATAGGTGCCGCGTTCAATCAGGGCAATCTTTCCTTCCGCATCCACCTGTTCAAAGTCCGAAGAACTTCCCAATCCGGCATCAACAATTTCACCCGATACTCCCTCAGATGGTGTAGCTGGTGAATAACTGAATGCTCTTGGAGCAAAAGTTAATTCTGAATTTGTTACTCCCAGGGAAACTTTTGTTGGGCTTTGATAGGTTTGAAATTCAAATGGCTGAATTTCTACATCCAGACCCATGGAACGGTATTGATCTGCTATGTAGTGAACTGCTGCCATTTCACCTTCCGTACCGGCCACGCGGATGCCGATATCCACGGATAGATTGTACACGTGCTGATAAATTCTTTCTTTATCAATCTTTTTTACAATTTTATTGTCGAATGCCTGCGCTGCCTGCTGATTTGGCGGTCCTTCTTTGGCTGCTGCTGCCGGCGTAAATATCATTCCCGCTGCCATTAGACAACAAATTGCTGCTTTGGAGCTTTTTTTCATATAATCCCTCCCGTTACATTCAAATTTCACCTATCCTTACAGGTATATATACAATAGCATAGGAAGCGTTAACCAAATAGTGGACAAAGTAACGGTTTTGAATATTTGGTCAATAGGTAGATTGGCATAGGTTTATTAAAAAAATAAGCTGAAATCACTAGGTGCATCCATGTGATTTCAGCTTTTTCTTTATTATTGAGGAGCAGTTTTATTCGTTAATTTTTTCTTTTGCCAAGTTACCGAAACAACTCCAGTAAAAATAAGCATCAGAAACCCTAGCAAAAACGGAAAAATCATATGAATATCGTAGATCATGCCGGCAATCAGGGGTCCAAGAACATTTCCTATACTCATATAAGCATTATTCATCCCCATGGCAAATCCCTGTTCGTTTCCGGCCATTTTGGAGATGAGTGTGTTGAGTACAGGTCTCAAAATGGATGTAGCCATAAAGATAATAAGTGTAATAATAAAGAAAAGCACATAATTGACAGCGAACATAGAAAATAAAAATCCGCCTGCGACAACGACAATAAAAATATTCAAAACTTTTCCTTCACCGAAAAGAGATACCAGGCGATCGACTGCAAAAATTTGCACCACAACGCTGATGATTCCTGAAATTGTAATCATGACAGCGATTTGCTGGGGAGTCGCTTTAAAGGCATTATCGAGGTACAGCCCAATAATGGATTCATAGGCCATGAGCCCAAAGCTCATGACAAGAACAATAATTAATGGAATAAAATATGGCTTGTGTACAGATTCCAGTAATTTTTTGATCATTGGATCTTCGGTATGATTTGAAGCAGTCAATTCAACATCTCTGCTTTCTTTCAGAATGGCGATAGAGAAAATCACCGCTCCAATTCCCACCAGTGCAGAAACGAGTAGAGGCATTTTAAGGCCATACTCAGCCAAAAAACCCCCTATCCCGGGACCGATCACAATGCCCAAAGACATGGCGGCAGAGATATAACTGTTTCCTTTTGCACGCTGTTCAAGAGTAGTAATATCCGCAACATAAGCAAAAATAGCAGGAATCAGCAATGCTGCACCAATGCCCCCGATGACTCGTGAAAAATATAAGATCCAAATGGAGTGGGAAAAATAAAAGATCAGCATGGATAAAGCCAACCCGCTTAACCCATAAATAATCATTTTCCTCCTGCCATATTGGTCCGTCCATTTACCCGCAATGGGAGAAATGATAAATTGGGCAGCTGCAAAAATAGCGATCATTAAGCCGGCAGCTGTTCCGCCTTGTCCGATGGACACCAAGTAGGCAGGCAGAATGGGGATGATAATCCCGAAGCTTCCTATTGCAATAAACATATTGATCATTAATATAATCAACTTTCTTTTTTGATCGGGATTCATAATGATAACCTCCTTTTCAATCCATTTGAATCATGACTTTTTCATATTACAATACAGTCAGGAAAAAGTCAGCAATATTTTTATAAAAGAAAAAATAAAGCAGGGGCTGTCCAGAAAGTCAGTAAAAACTGATTTTCTGTGACAGCCCTATTTTGTTTAGTTCTAAAAAAGGCATACAAAAAAATCGCCCTTTCTAGTAAAATGTAAGTTACCACACCAACATTTTA
>NZ_JBHUEO010000082.1:0-2470 GCF_042680885.1 Siminovitchia sediminis
AATCCGATTTTCGCACTTTGAACCTCAGTTTCGCGCTTTGAACCCGGAATTCGCACTTTGAATCCGATTTTCGCACTTTGAATCCGATTTTCGCACCTTGAATCCGATTTTCGCACCTTGAATCCAGTTTTCGCGCTTTGAACCCGGAATTCGCGCTTTGAACCCGGAATTCGCACCTTGAATCCAGTTTTCGCACTTTGAATCCGATTTTCGCACTTTGAACCTCAGTTTCGCGCTTTGAACCCGGATTTCGCACACCATCAGTTGCGCACCTCGAATCCCCGATTTTACACAAAACCGCAGTTTCACACCTATCATCGTGCTACTCCCAAATTTCCGAGGGGACTAAATGTCAATCAGCACGTCAAGGGTATGTAAAACATGTTCCAAGAAAGGCGCGATTTCTCCCATGTTATCTTCACTGATTTTCGTTTTAAATTGCAGTTCTATTTTATTCATGTACCCCTCAGCTTCTTCCCCGTAAACAAAACTTAATTTTTGCTTCACGTGGACATCTGCTTCCCATATACGCCCTAATGCCTGCTCAATCTGCGGGCATTGTATCGATGGATCCACAACCCTTTTATAAAATCGCAATATGAGCGAACAGCCATGTACCGCCGACGAAAATTCCAGTATTTCCCCTGCCAAGTCTTCCAGGGACGCGGCCAGCATCACCTCTGCGGTAACATCCGGCTGGCCGGCAAGCTGAAAAAATACGGATAACTCTCTTGATAAAACCGCATAGTCCGTACGGTCTGACCGATGAACAATCGTAATCCGTCCATCAAGATTATCCAAATCATATAAATGATTTTCAAAAGCTACTTTTAAATTTTCAAAATGCGTTGGATCAAACATTCGCCTCTCCTTTTTCATGAACCTGAACTGAACATCGGGACCTTATGTCCTCCGCTCTCCTATGTACCGTACCTAAACCTTTTCCCATTTATTTTGAATTTCGAAAAACTTCCCACCCTAGCCGGTACTCCTTTATCCAATTTTTTATCAATTATTCCAGAATTTCAATGAATTTGCTGTCACTCATTTGCAGAACGTGAATTTCATGCCATGCTGCCGGATGGGTGTATGTATGGGGAATGGGAAGTGTATCAGCAAGAGCTTTTCATGGGCATCTATCGGCTGACATGGGATGCCGGTCCGGATCCCGATGTCATTCTCTTGGTTTCTGCTGTTGATAGCCGTTTTGAGCAGTGCCGCTGGATTTAAAACCTGATTCCCAAGTCTTTCCCTGTAATCATACCTCAAACGTGAGAGCATAAACGAAACGCCGGATTAGCAAAAACTGAAGGCTCCCATTCAAACACGCACTTCCGGCAAAAACTTGAAATCCGCAAAAACCTTTCTTCCGTACCGATCTATGTATCCTATGATTCTCTTGTCCCGTACTTTGTTCAAGCGATCCTATTCAGTTGTACAGGCATTCTGTCGTTTAGTTTCATTCATTTCAGAGCCCTCGTCAAATGTTTGGATAAACAAGCCGTCCCCTTCCAGCCATTCGGCAAAGAATACATGACGGTAATCATCCACTCCCTTGCTTTTTAACTGTAAAACAAGCCAATCTTCATCTTTCCCGATCTCAAACAGCTCGTTGCGCAATAACTCTCCGTCACGGATCAAGGTTACGGGGACATACACAGCCTGTGGCGGAAGGTTTAAGTCTTCCTGCTGGACTTTTTGCTTCGGAGATTTTTTTAAGATACTGAGAGAACCATTGGCTTCCAAGTAACAATATGCTACTTCACGGATGGAAAAAGTCTCCGACTGCCGCAGTAAACTTTGAAGCTGGTTAATGTTCATCCGATTCTTTTTTAACTGTTCTCTGTTTACTACGCCATTCCGAATTAAAAGTGATGGTTTCCCTTCGAATAACAGACGAGCTTTTAAAAATTTCTGGCCCAATACTTCCAGAGTAAATAACAGGAGAGCCCAGAACCCCATGGAATACACAATATATTGCAAGCCGATTTTCTCATCATACAGAGCATTGCCCAGCAATTCCCCCAGTACCACCGCTCCAATAAACGTAAAAGGGGTAATTTGCTTAATCAGCTTTTTCCCCAAAATTTTTACCAATAAAAAAAGTAAAACAAAGCCGGTCATTAATTCAATGGTGATTTGTAAAAAACTCATTGCATTCCAGCCCCATTCATTCAAGCATTAATAACAATGTATCCATATTGAATGAAATTCATAAGAATACCCGGCGCAGGGGCAATGTAAACAATCAGGGCCCTGCCATGATCCAGGGATCGGCTGCAGCTGCCCGGGATTACGGTTCACATTAACCAATTGCAAACGAAACCCTCCTGAGATCAGGAGGGTCAGCTTGTAGAGAAAGTATATGTTTTTTTCTCTACAGGCTTTTTTATTTTACATTTAGACGACTTGTATCTAGATTTTTGTGTTTTTATTTTTAAGAAAAAGATTCCCATCCACCTAGACCTGT
>NZ_JBHUEO010000083.1:0-577 GCF_042680885.1 Siminovitchia sediminis
TCATCGTTTTTCCATCGAAGGTTTTAACCCTCATCTCCCCAAAATCCACCTGCATCTGTTTCCCTCTTGGCAATTCTTCAATGGCTTCATAACTCCGAAACGCAAGTGACTTAGGAATATGGTATTTTTCCCGCAGCTCCCTCACATAAGTTCGGACCGTGCTGTCCCCGACATTTTTGAAGTTACAGCGCTCTTCCAACCAATCCGAAATTTGGGAAGCAGACAAATCTGGATGTTCCTTCAACCAGGCCAGGATATCATCTCGATAGGGATCAAGTTTTCGTTGTCGTGTCTTTAGTTCCTCCGTCCACCTGCAAGCTTCTTCGAAATCCATTTCAAGATATTCATAGACTGTTGTCCTGGACAGATTACATTTTCTCGCGATGGCAGCGACTTTGAACCCCTGCCTTTTCAATTGATGCACTTCTACAATCATTTCTAATTTCAGCACCTTCCCGAACCTCCATTACATCAGTTCTACCTACTTCTCCAGTTTAACTGATGGGAGGGGATATAGACGGAAAGTGTTCATTTCTATCGAGCAAATACTGTTCAATTTAGTCTAGCAGTTACAAGG
>NZ_JBHUEO010000084.1:0-671 GCF_042680885.1 Siminovitchia sediminis
TTGTAACCGTCAAGTAGAAATCAACAGTTTTTGAAATATAAGACTCAACAGCTTTCGTCAATTAAGATTCAACACTTTGTTTATCGAATAAAGCTTTTCTATATTTCATCCTGATACTGCCCTGTTCTTCATTGAAGGTTAAGATCTCGCTACGGTGAAGAAGCCGATCCAGAATAGCGGTTGTAAGGGTTGGGTCCCCGAGGAACTTTCCCCATTCGCTTGGTCCTTTGTTCGATGTAAGGATAAATGCAGTCTTGTCATACATCTCATAAATAAACTGGAAGAACAGGTGGGCATCCTGTGGTTCGTAAGCCATATACATGACGTCATCAATGATGATGAGATCTGATTTGGTGATGCGCTTGTATCTTGTCCGGGATTTACTGATGTACTCCCTGGACTTTAATACATAGATTAAACGGTCCATCGATATGAATGACACCTGGTATCCACGCTTAATGGCGTGGATACCAAGGGCTGTCGACAAATGGGTTTTGCCGGCACCTGTCGGTCCCATCATGATGAGGGTGAAACACTCGTCCACCCATGACAACTGTTTTAATATATTCAATTGTTTCTCTCCGATTGCTGTCTGTTCTTCCAGCCGGAAATTCTCAAAGGTCAGAACATCAGGGAATTCCGCCCACTTCATCAGTTTCTCGCTGTTCTTC
>NZ_JBHUEO010000085.1:0-574 GCF_042680885.1 Siminovitchia sediminis
GTTGGTCGACCAAATGGCGCGGGTACTCCTCAGCCAGCAGCCCAATCAGCCACTTTCCGATTTCTTTGTCCTCCAACATGCCATCAATCTGCTGAATCAACAGGTCACGTTTGGTGTGATTGCGCTTCCTGTGTGAAGGATCCGAAATAACAGCCCCTGTTCCCTCTGCGATCCTATGCTTTGCCAGAACCTGGCCGTTCTGTTGGAGGCGTATGTATAGATGCTCGTCATCTTTCTCGATATAAGCGATGTTCGGTGCCCCTTTTCGATAGGTACCGAGGGGAACGCTGTATCGGTTGCCCTCATATCGGATGACGTTGTCCTTGTGAATGTTTCTTGTTATACTTGAAACGAAGATATCTTCAAACAAGTAAGTACCGGAGACCTTTTGCAGGTGTTGCTTTTCCAGGGCGTACACCTCGACAGGTCTCTTTTTTGTATTATGGTGTACCTTATAGTTCCCTGTGCGTTCCAGCCATTTCATGCAGGAGTCCTGCCAGTCTGCCAAATTGTCAAACGTACGGTTCTTCGCAAAGTTATTTTTCACATACTTTACCACCTGCTCGATCTTCCC
>NZ_JBHUEO010000086.1:0-733 GCF_042680885.1 Siminovitchia sediminis
AGTCGTAACAAGGTAGCCGTATCGGAAGGTGCGGCTGGATCACCTCCTTTCTAAAGAGTATATGATTGGCTTTAGGTCAATCCAAATAACATGACGTTTTCGTTTCGCTCAGTTTTGAGAGGTCAAGCCTCTTTTAGTATAGATCCAGATCCAAGTGGGGGCCTGTAGCTCAGCTGGTTAGAGCGCACGCCTGATAAGCGTGAGGTCGGTGGTTCAAGTCCACTCAGGCCCATCATCCCACATTTATTAAATATGGGATTTATTTGTTTTGCGGGGCCTTAGCTCAGCTGGGAGAGCGCCTGCTTTGCACGCAGGAGGTCAGCGGTTCGATCCCGCTAGGCTCCACCATCGTTCTTTGAAAACCAGATAAGTAAGAGAAGAAAACCGAGAATCGTTCACCTTATGGATGATCCGATATGGAGTACCATAAGAAGCGTTAAAAAACCTTTAGTTATAGGTTTGAGCAAAAAGAAGCAAGCAGTTCGAGGAAGCAACCGAGCGAACACCGGAGCGCACAACAGTGCGTGAGGATGTGAGTGAGGGCCGCTGACGAAGAAATGCGCCGCTTATTTTTGGTCAAAAGATTAAGTTACAAAGGGCGCACGGCGGATGCCTTGGCACTAGGAGCCGAAGAAGGACGGAACGAACACCGATATGCTCCGGGGAGCTGTAAGCAAGCATGGATCCGGAGATTTCCGAATGGGGGAACCCACCGCCAGTAATGGGGCGGTAT
>NZ_JBHUEO010000087.1:0-35460 GCF_042680885.1 Siminovitchia sediminis
GTGTGGTGACACATGGAGCTGACGGATACTAATCGATCGAGGGCTTAATCAAAATTAAAAGGCGGAAGCGCCCGTCCGGTCCAAGGTGACTTGTGACCTCGAGGGGCTGGGCGCCGGAGCTGGATTAAATAAAAAGCGCAGGCGACTGACCTGGTGCGACAAGCGCTGGAGCTTCCGGCGAAAAAGCCGGCAGGCTTTGACAGAGGAAGTGAAGCGACCTCGAGCACCAAGGAGCCGTAGCTGGATTGAATAAAAAGCGCAGGCGACTGACTGGTGCGACAAGCGCTGGAGCTTCCGGCGGAAAAGCCGGCAGGCTTTGACAGAGGAAGTGAAGCGACCTCGAGCACCAAGGAGCCGTAGCTGGATTGAACAATTCTTGGTATCTTCTCTTATCTGGTTTTGAGAGAATGAACATTCTCTTAACAATGACATAGTCTGGCGGCGATAGCGAAGAGGTCACACCCGTTCCCATCCCGAACACGGAAGTTAAGCTCTTCAGCGCCGATGGTAGTGAGGGGATTCCCCTTGTGAGAGCAGGACGCTGCCAGGCAAACAAAAACATGGAGTAAACGCTCCATGTTTTTTTATTTTGGCCTGTTTTATAACGAAGTTTTTTATAGCCACGCCGTGAATTTTCTTAATTCGGCCTTCCTGTAGTTCCTTTCAAAACTCTTTAGTGCTTTAACTTGTGTTTCTATTCATTCCCTTTTAGAATAAACTTGAAGGAGGAACTGTATGACTATATACAACTATACTGCTCAATTACCTGATGGAAACGAAATATTGTTTAGCAGGTATAAAGGTAAGATTTTGCTGATTGTCAATTCAGCAAGCAAATGTGGCTTCACTCCTCAGCTTAAGGAACTTCAGCAACTGTATGATACTTATAAAGACCAGGGCCTGGTTGTTCTTGGCTTTCCGAGTGATCAATTTTTAAATCAGGAATATGATGATATTAATGATACGCTGGAGTTTTGCCGAACCCGTTATGGGGTCTCCTTTCCGATATTTGCCAAAACGCAAGTCAAGGGTGATGAGGCTCACCCCTTGTTCACGTTTTTAACAACTTCTCAAAGAGGATTATTAACCGAAAATATTAAGTGGAATTTCACTAAGTTTCTTATTGACCGGCAAGGCCGTGTTGTGAAAAGATATGCACCTCACATTCATCCCGCCAAAATCATTCCTGATATTGAAAAGTTACTGTAAGTGTCTTTTGGACTATTTTATCAATTTATAGGGTAAAAACAGACCGACGATGGGTAAGATGTAAAATACAAACGTCTTTATTGCCAAGATCCTATACTATTTTGTATAATGTAAGTCAAAGATAGTCAAAGTCAAGCAGGGCATGGAGGTGCTTGATGATGCGGAATATATCCGATATTATTGAAAATTATTTAAAACAAGTATTGGAACTCAGCGACAGTGAAATTGTGGAAATAAAAAGAAGTGAAGTAGCGGATAAATTCCAATGTGTTCCCTCGCAAATCAATTATGTCATTAATACACGCTTTACCATGGAAAGAGGATATATGGTGGAGAGTAAGCGGGGGGGAGGCGGGTACATTCGCATTTCAAAGGTAAAGCTTCATAACCAGGCCCATTTAATTGATCAGCTAAAAATGCTGATTGGAAACAAGATTTCGCAAAACAGGGCAGAAGACATTATCTTAAGGCTACTCGAAGAGACAGTAATAACCGAACGTGAAGCCAAGATTATGATTAACGTGATTGACCGTACGGTTCTGCACATAGATTTGCCCGACCGGGATGAATTGAGGGCGAGAATGCTGCTGGCCATGCTGCAGACTTTAAAATACAAAAGGTGAAAAAGGAGGAGGGCTTGGATGATTTGTCAAGAATGTAATGAGAGGCCGGCCTCCCTGCATTTTACAAAAGTGGTGAATGGGGAGAAAACGGTTGTACATCTTTGCGAAAGGTGTGCACAGGAAAAGGGTCAAATGTTTTTATTTGAAAGCGGGTCAGGATTTTCTATTAACGATTTACTCGCAGGCCTTCTGAATCCATCAATGCAAAATGCTGCGGCGCATTCGGCGCTGTCCAGCCAAATGAATCAATGTAATACATGCGGTATGACTTATCAGCAATTTGCCAAGATTGGACGTTTTGGATGTTCCGATTGTTACCATACCTTCAAGGAACAGCTTTCCCCTATTCTGAAAAGGCTGCATGGCGGGAATACCGTTCATGGAGGCAAAGTGCCTGCAAGAATTGGAGGCTCATTGCACATCAAAAAACAAATTCAACAATTAAAGGGAAAGCTGTCTTCTTTAATTGAATATGAGGAATTTGAGAAAGCCGCTGAAGTCCGCGATCAAATCCGCTCCCTTGAAAAAAAATTAACTGAAGGGGAGGAGAAAATGGAATGAGTCTCGAAAAGTTTCTTAATCAGGCAGTGTGTTCCTGGATGAGTTCTGAAGGGCCTGATTCTGATATTATTCTTAGCTCCCGGATTCGACTGGCAAGAAATTTACGCAATTATAAGTTTCCAACTTTGTTTAGTAATGAGGAAGCAAGGGAATTAGTTAGCAAAGCCAAAAAAATTAGCGAAGAAGAAACGGACCGGGACTTTGGCCAACTGGAATTTTTGGAAATTGACGGATTAAAGGCTCTGGAGAAAAGAGTGCTGGTTGAAAAACATTTGATCAGTCCCCGTTTGGCTGAAAACGCCACCCATGGAGCTGTTTTACTATCGGAAAAAGAAGACATCAGCATCATGATCAATGAGGAGGACCATATCCGAATTCAATGTCTGTTTCCGGGTCTTCAGCTAAATGAAGCACTGGAACGGGCAAATGAAATAGATAATATTTTAGAAGCAAAAGTTGATTATGCATACGATGAACAGCTGGGCTACATGACAAGCTGCCCGACGAACGTGGGAACAGGACTTCGAGCTTCAGTTATGGTACATCTCCCTGCATTAATTCATACGCACCAAATGAATCGGATTATCCCGGCAATTAACCAGCTGGGGCTTGTCGTCAGAGGAATCTATGGTGAAGGCAGCGAAGCTTTGGGGAATATCTTTCAGATTTCCAACCAAATTACTCTTGGGAAATCCGAGGAGGATATCATTAATGATTTAATCAGTGTTGTCCAGCAAATTGTCGCACAGGAAAGAGCGGCACGTGAAGCACTGGTAAAAACAGCAAACATTCAATTGGAAGACAGGGTCTTCCGCTCATACGGAATTTTGGCCCACAGCAGGATTATTGAAACAAAAGAGGCCGCAGAATGTTTATCTGATGTCAGATTGGGCATAGATACAGGATATATTACTCATCTTTCCAGAAATATTTTAAATGAATTGATGATCTTAACACAGCCGGGATTTTTACAGCAATACGCAGGAGGGCCGCTCCGTCCTGTTGAACGAGACATTAAAAGGGCGGCATTGATTAGGGAAAGACTAAAACTAGAAGAGAGACGGACAGGAGGAGATTAGTATGATGTTTGGTCGTTTTACAGAGAGAGCTCAAAAAGTATTGGCCCTTTCGCAGGAAGAAGCGGTCCGGCTTGGACATGGAAATATCGGTACAGAGCATATCTTGCTCGGATTGGTCAGAGAAGGAGAAGGCATAGCGGCTAAAGCTTTATACGGACTCGGTCTTGGTCCGGAAAAAATTCAAAAAGAAGTAGAAAATTTAATTGGCCGAGGTAAAGACAATTCTCAAACGATTCATTACACACCGCGCGCGAAAAAAGTAATTGAACTCTCTATGGATGAAGCCAGAAAACTGGGGCATTCCTATGTGGGAACAGAGCATATTTTGCTCGGATTGATCCGCGAAGGGGAAGGCGTGGCTGCAAGAGTGCTGAATAATCTTGGAGTCAGCCTGAACAAAGCCCGCCAGCAAGTGTTGCAGCTTTTGGGCAGCAATGAAGCCAACAGCCATGGAGGAGGCACATCAGCTAATGCCAACACACCTACTCTTGACAGTCTGGCAAGGGACTTGACTGCCATTGCAAGAGAAGGAAGCCTGGACCCGGTTATTGGCAGAAATAAAGAGATTCAGCGTGTCATTGAAGTGCTTAGCAGACGAACCAAGAACAACCCGGTCCTTATCGGTGAACCCGGTGTTGGTAAAACGGCCATTGCTGAAGGGCTCGCACAGCAAATCATTAATAATGAAGTGCCTGAGACCCTTCGTGACAAGCGGGTCATGACGCTTGACATGGGAACGGTTGTAGCAGGCACAAAATATCGAGGTGAGTTCGAAGATCGGCTGAAAAAGGTCATGGATGAGATCAGGCAGGCAGGAAATATCATTCTATTCATTGATGAGCTTCATACCTTGATTGGTGCAGGGGGAGCAGAAGGTGCGATTGACGCATCCAATATTTTAAAGCCGTCTCTGGCCCGCGGCGAACTGCAATGTATCGGTGCGACAACTTTGGATGAATACCGAAAATATATTGAAAAAGATGCTGCATTGGAGCGCCGTTTCCAGCCTATACAAGTAGATGAGCCAACAATTGAAGAGTCTATCCAGATCTTAGAAGGGCTGCGCGATCGTTATGAGGCGCACCACCGTGTCTCTATTACGGATGAAGCCATTGAAGCAGCAGTCAAACTATCAGACCGGTATATTTCTGACCGTTTTCTTCCGGATAAAGCGATTGATCTTATTGATGAAGCAGGTTCCAAAGTGCGTTTGCGCTCCTATACAACACCTCCCAACTTAAAAGAGCTTGAGGTAAAGCTGGAGTCCATTCGCAAAGAGAAGGATGCGGCCGTTCAAAGCCAGGAGTTTGAAAAAGCAGCATCTTTGAGAGATTCAGAACAGAAGCTTCGGGAGGAGCTGGAAGAAACCAAGAAATCGTGGAAAGAAAAACAAGGACAGGAAAATTCAGAGGTCACTGTTGAAGATATTGCCCTTGTCGTATCGAGCTGGACAGGTGTTCCGGTCTCGAAGCTTGCATCGACGGAAACGGAAAGACTGCTGAAACTGGAAGAAATTTTACACTCGCGTGTCATAGGCCAGGAGGAAGCAGTAAAATCTGTATCAAAAGCAGTAAGGCGTGCAAGAGCCGGGCTGAAAGATCCGAAGCGCCCGATAGGGTCCTTTATCTTCCTTGGTCCAACGGGTGTTGGTAAGACAGAATTGGCCAGGGCATTGGCAGAGGCCATGTTTGGAGACGAAGATGCCATTATCCGCCTGGATATGTCCGAGTATATGGAGAAACACTCTACGTCCCGTCTTGTGGGCTCACCTCCGGGATATGTGGGATTTGAAGAAGGTGGCCAGCTGACCGAAAAAGTCCGGCGCAAACCCTATTCTGTCATTCTGCTTGATGAAATAGAAAAGGCCCACCCGGATGTCTTTAATATCTTGCTGCAAGTATTGGAAGACGGACGATTGACTGACTCAAAAGGAAGAACCGTTGACTTCCGAAATACAGTTCTAATTCTTACATCGAACGTCGGAGCGCAGGCTTTACAGCGGAATAAATACGTAGGATTTGCGATTCAGGACGGACAGCAGGATTACAAAGATATGAAAGGCCAAGTCATGGAAGAATTGAAAAAAGCCTTCCGTCCGGAGTTTTTGAACCGGATTGACGAAATTATTGTCTTCCATGCTCTGGAAAAACCGCATCTGAAAGAAATTGCCTCCTTGATGGGGAACCAATTAGTCTCTCGCTTGAAGGAGCAGGATATGGATCTTGAGTTGACGGAAGCAGCAAAAGAAAAAATTGCCGAAGAAGGCTTTGATCCTGAATACGGTGCCCGTCCATTAAGAAGGGCTATTCAGAAGTTTATTGAAGACCGGCTTTCCGAAGAGCTGCTGAAAGGAACCATCAAAATAGGCCAGCAAGTAATTGTGGATGTGGAAGATGGGGAATTTACAGTTAAAGTGAAAGAAAAAGAAGGATCTGCTATTTCCTAAACATTGGGGGTACATGGAGAAAGGAGCCGTGTACCCCGTCTTTTTTATTGTGAGGAGGAATTGCTTGGATGGCAAAAAGAAAGACAAAGTTCATGTGCCAAAACTGCGGTTATGAGTCACCCAAATGGATGGGGCGCTGTCCTGGGTGCGGGGAATGGAACCAAATGGTCGAGGAAGTGGAGATTACCGGAAAAGGGCGAAAGGGCTCTCTGTCTCCGGTTACAGACGAAACAGCCGGGAAAGCAGCGCCTATCGATACGATCCAAACAGAAAACGAACCGAGGGTGGCTACAAAGCTGAGAGAATTTAACCGTGTGTTGGGAGGGGGGGTCGTTCCTGGTTCCCTTGTATTAATAGGGGGAGACCCGGGAATCGGAAAATCCACCTTGCTATTACAAGTTTCTTCCCAGTTGGCAGAAAATGATCAAAAGGTTCTCTATATTTCAGGGGAGGAATCTGTGAAACAAACAAAGTTAAGGGCCAACCGGCTTCAAGTTTCCTCTCCAACCTTATATATTTACGCTGAAACGAATTTGGAATTTATCCACCAGACAATCTCCGATTTATCTCCTGATTTTGTAGTGGTAGACTCCATCCAGACCGTCTATCATCCTGAAGTCACTTCGGCACCAGGCAGTGTTTCACAAGTTCGGGAATGCACCGGAGAACTAATGAAAATCGCAAAGACAAAAGGCATCGCGGTTTTTATTGTGGGGCACGTCACGAAGGAAGGCGCCATTGCGGGGCCAAGGCTGCTTGAGCATATGGTCGATACCGTTCTTTATTTTGAGGGGGAACGGCACCATACATACCGAATTCTGCGGGCGGTGAAAAACCGGTTTGGATCTACGAATGAAATGGGAATTTTTGAAATGAAGGAGTTTGGCCTTGATGAAGTAGAAAATCCGTCGGAGATTTTCTTGGAAGAACGGTCGAAAGGAACTGCAGGCTCCACAGTGGTCGCTTCTATGGAAGGAACGAGGCCTGTGCTTGTTGAAATTCAGGCGCTTATCTCGCCCACGAGCTATGGAAATCCCCGCCGAATGGCTACGGGGATTGATCACAACCGGGTTTCTTTGCTTATGGCCGTCCTTGAAAAAAGAGTCGGCTTGCTTCTGCAAAATCAGGACGCCTATTTAAAAGTGGCTGGAGGAGTCAAATTGGATGAGCCTGCCATCGATCTGGCGGTAGCCGTTAGTATTGCATCCAGTTTTCGTGACCAGCCGACGAGACCCGCGGACTGTATCATTGGAGAGGTGGGATTAACCGGAGAAGTACGGCGCGTTTCACGAATTGAACAGCGGGTGGTGGAGGCAGCTAAATTAGGGTTTACCCGCATACTGGTACCCGACCGAAATATCGGAGGCTGGAAAGTGCCCGAGGGCATCCAGGTGATTGGGGTGGCCACAGTAGAAGAAGCATTAAGGGAAGCTTTTCAATAGAAATTGCAAAAAATTGTCATATAAGTGAAATAGTAAAACTTCCCTCATTTTGCTAAAGTAATAGTTGAGGCATGTCAACATAAAAATTATATAAATATAGCAATAAATATAGATACAGATGAATTATTCGATGAATTGGCCTGTCCATGTTTTTAATATCTTGAATTTGCTTATAATTAAAGTAAGGAGGTGAACACATGCTAAAACGAATTGTCCAGGCGTGTTTCTTGTTGATCGGGGGAACACTCGGGGTGTTTTTTGTACCAGATCTACTGAAGCTTGTTTCCCTTGAGCAATTTGCTTATCCGTTGGTAAATGCTATTATAGGTGCTATCATTTTTTATGTTATGACGTTTTGGGCTGTGGACCATGTGGTCCATTTCGTTAAATGGCTTGAAGACCGAATTGTAAATGCTCCGGTCACAGATCTTTTATTCGGAAGTCTCGGTTTAATTTTCGGGCTGGTAATTGCTTTTTTGGCAGGGTTGGCCATCAATCAGACAGAACTTCCGATTGTCAATGAAATAGTGCCGGTCTTATTAACGCTATTGCTTGGATATATTGGTTTTCAGGTAGGTTTTAAAAAGAAAGAAGAGCTGATGAATTTTTTCTCCTTTAATCGCGGATATAAAAAGAAAGAAGAAGACGAACTTTCTACGAAAAAAGCCGGATCAACCAAAAATATTAAGATTCTCGATACAAGTGTGATCATCGATGGGAGAATCGCTGATATTTGCCAGACAGGTTTTCTGGATGGTGTGCTGGTGATTCCTCATTTTGTGCTTAATGAACTTCAGCATATTGCGGATTCGTCTGATGCCTTAAAACGAAATCGAGGCCGCAGGGGCCTTGACACGCTCAATCGTATTCAGAAAGAGCTCGACATTAAAGTGGAGATGTACGAAGGCGACTTTGAGGATGTCCAGGAAGTGGACAGCAAGCTCGTCAAACTGGCCAAAATAATGAACGGCACCGTTGTTACCAATGATTTTAACTTGAACAAGGTATGCGAAATCCAAGATGTATCGGTGTTAAATATTAATGATTTGGCCAACGCCGTAAAGCCGGTTGTGTTGCCTGGGGAAGAACTTAATGTCCAGGTCATTAAGGATGGTAAAGAATACAATCAGGGTGTTGCTTATCTTGATGACGGGACAATGATTGTAGTGGAAGAGGGAAGAGATTATATCGGAAAAAGAATCGATGTCATTGTCACAAGTGTACTGCAGACTTCTGCGGGGCGCATGATCTTTGCCAAGCCTAAACTATTGGAAAAAGCATTATAAGGACAGGAGAATCAAGTTGGACTATCAGGTGATCATACCCGCTGCAGGGTCGGGAAAAAGAATGGGGGCCGGCCGGAATAAGCTGTTTCTGGAAATCAACGGACGCCCAGTCATAAATTATACACTAGATGTTTTTGCTTCAGATCCTGAATGTAAAAATATGATTTTGGTGATCCGGCGAGGAGATGAAAGCCAATTCCGCAAACTGCTTGCAGATCATCCGGGGAAGCATAAAATTAAATGGGTGTATGGCGGCCAAGAGCGTCAGCACAGCGTGTATAATGGATTAAAAGCTGCAGATGGACAGATTATTCTCGTTCATGACGGAGCCCGCCCTTTCATTCGCCTGCATACGATTCATTTGCTTGTGGAGGCCGCGTATAAGGGCGGTGCAGCCATAGCAGCTGTTCCGGTAAAGGATACAATCAAAAGAGCGGAACGTGGCCAGGTGGTCGAGACGGTCAAACGAACGGGCTTGTGGCAAGTTCAGACTCCACAAGCTTTTCGTTTGCCCATTTTGACCGAAGCCCATGAACAGGCAAAAGCACAGAATTATTTGGGTACGGATGAGGCTTCATTAGTGGAAAGAATCGGACAGACTGTCAAGATTATAGAAAGTGATTACGATAATATTAAATTAACTACACCAGAGGATTTATATTTTGCCGAAGCAATTTTTGCAAAAAGAAAGAATTTGGGATGAGCGGGAGGAGCAAAATACATATGTTCAGGATCGGACAAGGGTTTGATGTACATGAATTTGCAGAAGATAGACCATTGATCATCGGAGGCATACACATTCCCTATGAAAAGGGGCTTACTGGGCATTCCGATGCGGATGTACTGCTCCATACAGTAGCCGATGCCTGTTTGGGTGCAATTGGAGAAGGGGATATCGGGCGGCACTTTCCGGATACAGATATGGCAAATAAAGATCTGGATTCTGCCCGTCTGCTGGCAGATGTATGGCTGCTGGTCAAAGAGCGGGGCTATGAGCTGGTCAATGCAGATTGTACCATCATGGCACAAAAGCCCAAAATGGCACCATATATCGAGCAGATGAGGGAGCGCATTGCCGGATTGCTTGAAGCGGATAAAGGACAAGTTAATGTCAAGGCGACGACAACGGAACGCCTGGGATTTGTCGGCCGGGAAGAGGGAATTGCCGCTTTAGCGGTTGTTTTGATTGCTAATCAGACAAATAAAGGGCAGCCGCTTTGACGAATGGCCATGTTATTGTAAAATAAGGCAAGAGGCGGCCGCTGCAATCAATCAGCAGGAAACAGTTGGAATTTGAGGAGGCAGAACCATGTCAAACGACATACGGGTACGTTATGCGCCAAGCCCGACAGGGCATCTTCATATTGGAAATGCGCGTACTGCATTGTTTAACTACTTATTTGCCCGAAATAAAGGCGGCAAATTCATTATTAGAATTGAAGATACAGATCAAAAAAGAAATATAGAGGGCGGAGAACAAAGCCAGCTGACGTATTTAAAATGGCTCGGAATTGATTGGGATGAGAGCATTGATAAAGACGGCGGATATGGTCCCTACCGCCAATCAGAGCGGAATGAGATTTATCAAAAATATTACAGTCGGCTGCTTGAAAACGGACAGGCATATAAATGCTATTGCACCGCTGAAGAGCTGGAAGCAGAAAGAGAGGCGCAGATTGCCCGCAAGGAAATGCCGCGCTATTCCGGCAAGTGCCGCCATCTAACAGCGGAAGAGCAGCAAAAGCTGGAGGCGGAAGGCCGTGAGCCGAGCATCCGTTTTAAAGTTCCTTCGGGGAGAGTTATTTCTTTTAACGATATGGTCAAGAGTGAAGTATCGTTTGAGTCCGACGGAATTGGAGACTTTGTCATTGTCAAAAAGGACGGCACTCCCACCTATAACTTCGCCGTAGCTGTTGATGACCACCTTATGGAAATCAGTCATGTGCTGCGCGGAGATGATCATATTTCCAATACACCAAAGCAATTGATGATTTTTGATGCTTTTGGCTGGGAACCCCCAATATTTGGACATATGACACTCATTGTCAATGAAAGCCGTAAAAAGCTGAGTAAACGGGATGAATCCATTATCCAGTTTATTGAACAATACGAGGAACTTGGATATCTTCCGGAAGCGCTCTTTAATTTTATTGCCCTGCTGGGATGGTCACCGGAAGGGGAAGAAGAAATTTTCTCCAGACAAGAATTAATCGACATTTTTGACGCCGGCCGTTTGTCGAAGTCACCAGCTTTGTTCGACAAACAGAAGCTGATTTGGACGAATAACCAATACATGAAAAAACAAGATTTGGACAGGGTTGTCGAATTAGCCGAACCCCATTTGAAAAAAGCCGGCTACATTCCTGAACAACTGACCGCGGAACAGAAACAATGGGTTCGGAACCTTGTCGCCCTATACCAGGAGCAAATGAGCTACGGAGCAGAGATTGTGGAACTTTCCAAACAGTTTTTCCAGGACGACATACAATACAGTGACGAGGAAAAAGCTGTTTTGGAAGAAGAGCAGGTGCCGGAAGTTCTGCAGGCTTTTTATAAACTAATTTCCGAACTGGAACCTTTTGAAGCGGCTGAAGTTAAAAAGGCCATGAAAACAGTTCAAAAGGAAACCGGACATAAAGGCAAGAAGCTGTTTATGCCGATCAGAGTTGCTGTCACAGGCGAGATGCGTGGCCCTGAACTTCCAAATGCAATCGAGTTGCTTGGGAGAGAAAAGGTCAAATTACGCTTGGAACGCTTGATTCAAGGCTGATCAGGATGTTTAATAAACTTTGCCTCGATCCTGGTTGGCTGCAATGAGGAAAGAGGGTTTCACACTTTCTTTATTAACAAATCGAAAAAAATGTAATATATTATGTTTATAGTCAAAGCAATGACGGGGAGAAGTAGAAAATCGATGCTGATCAGAGAGAACCGCCACCGGCTGAGAGCGGTTTGAGCCACTCGATTTTTGAACATGCACCCTGGAGCCCTGTGTTGAACAGCTGACGCTCATTACACGCAGGCGGCACCTACCGTTATAGGAGATGAGTTGGGATGTGGACTCATGAGATCATCCAACCAGAGTGGAACCGCGCCAAAAGCGTCTCTGTTACTAGAGGCGCTTTTTTGTCGTGGATACGGTACCGGAATGTCCTCCCCGTCCGGCGGTGACCGGCAGAGACGGCTCTATGTATCCATGGATCTGGACTTTAACAAAATGAGAGGAGTGAGCGTAATGTTTAAACGGATGAAAGAAGATATCGATACAGTATTTGACCAGGACCCCGCTGCCCGTACCTCTATTGAAATTATTTTGACATATTCCGGGTTACATGCCATCTGGGCACACAGGGTGGCACATGCCTTATATAAAAGAAAAATGTTCTTTTTGGCAAGAGTGATTTCTCAGGTCAACCGCTTTTTTACAGGGATTGAAATTCACCCTGGAGCAAAAATTGGCCGCCGGTTCTTTATCGACCATGGAATGGGTGTAGTGATCGGAGAAACGTGTGAGATTGGCGACGGTGTTACAGTTTACCAAGGTGTAACCCTTGGAGGTACAGGAAAGGAAAAGGGGAAGCGGCATCCGACAATCAAGGATAATGCATTAATTGCAACTGGAGCTAAAGTACTCGGAAATATTACAATCGGAGAAAACTCAAAAGTGGGTGCCGGCTCTGTTGTTTTGAAAGACGTTCCTCCCAACTCGACAGTGGTGGGCATTCCTGGAAAGGTCGTTATCCAGGATGGCGTTAAAGTAAGAAAAGACCTGAATCACAGCGACCTCCCCGATCCGGTTTCAGATAAATTTGCAGCGATGGAGCAAGAACTTGAACGCTTAAATATGGAAATCTCAGCTTTGAAAAAGGAAAGGAGTCACTCAGGATGACTATAAAGTTATATAACACATTAACACGAAAAAAAGAGACATTTGTCCCGCTTGAAGAAAGCAAAGTAAAAATGTATGTCTGCGGGCCAACTGTGTATAACTATATTCATATCGGCAACGCACGTCCGGCAATAGTTTTTGATACGGTGCGGCGCTACTTGGAATATCGCGGCTTCGATGTTCACTATGTCTCCAACTTCACGGATGTTGATGACAAAATCATCAGGGCTGCCAAAGAGCTTCAAACGGACGCCATGACGGTCGCCAACCGATTTATCGATGCTTTTTTTGAAGATGTTCAGGCCCTCGGCTGCAAAAAAGCCGACAATCATCCAAGAGTGACTGAAAATATAGATGTCATTATTGAATTTATTGAAACCTTGATTGACAAAGGATATGCCTATGAATCAGGGGGAGATGTCTATTTTCGTACAAGAAAATTTGACGGGTATGGGAAACTGTCGCATCAGTCCATCGACGATTTAAAAGTGGGAGCCCGTATCCAGCCCGGGGAACTCAAACAAGATGCGCTTGATTTTGCTCTTTGGAAAGCGGCGAAGGAAGGAGAAATTTCCTGGGACAGTCCATGGGGTAAAGGCCGTCCGGGCTGGCATATAGAATGTTCAGCCATGGCAAGAAAATATCTTGGGGATACTATTGATATTCATGCAGGAGGACAAGACCTGACATTCCCTCACCATGAAAATGAAATTGCCCAATCGGAAGCAATGACAGGCAAGCCATTTGCACGTTACTGGATGCATAACGGCTATATAAACATTGATAATGAGAAAATGTCCAAGTCGCTGGGGAATTTTGTTCTGGTTAATGAGATTGTCAGACAAGTGGACCCGCAAGTTTTGAGGTTTTTCATGCTGTCTGTTCATTATCGTAATCCGATCAACTATTCCGAGAATCTCGTATCAGATGCGGGGGCAGGCTTGGAACGCTTGAAAACTTCCTACCAAAACCTGAAGCATCGTCTGGAAACAAGTGCAGACCTGGGAGAGAACGGGCAGGAATGGCTGGAAAAAATCAATGAATTACATCAAGAGTTTATTGACAAAATGGATGATGATTTTAATACGGCTGACGGTATTTCTGTTTTATTTGAACTGGCTAAACAGGCGAACTACTACTTAATGGAAAAAAATACAGCTGTAGATGTCATCCGTACATTTATGAAGGAATTTGAAGAACTCTTTCCTGTGCTGGGGCTGGAATTGGAAACGGAAGAGCTGTTGGATGAGGAGATTGAACAATTAATCGAACAGCGTAACAAGGCGAGAAGAGAACGCAATTTCCAGCTGGCAGACCAAATCCGCGACCAGTTAAAGGAAATGAATATCATATTGGAAGATACGGCTCAAGGAACAAGATGGAAGCGGGGATAACAAAATGAATCTTCCGCCCAAAGTGGAATATAAGCAATTAAATAGCCTGGCGCTCGCCTATATGGGAGATGCTGTTTACGATGTATATATCCGCAGCCGGCTATTGGAAAGCGGAAAAACAAAGCCTTACAAACTTCATGTAGAGGCGACCCGCTATGTATCGGCCAAGGCCCAGGCGTACGCTTTAAAAACAATCATAGAGAATGGATTTTTAACAGAACGGGAACTGGACGTTGCCAGGCGCGGAAGAAATGCGAAGTCTGGTACTGTCCCCAAAAATACAGATGTTCAAACCTATCGGCACAGCACAGCTTTGGAAGCGTTGATCGGCTGGCTGTATTTGGCTGGTGACCAAGACCGGCTGGAAGCATTGATTGAGCAGGTCATCGCTGTGATTGAGGAAAGAGGTGCAGAAAAATGAGCCAGCAATGGATCCCAGGAAAAAACGCTGTACTGGAAGCTCTCAGAGCTGAGAGGGATATCCATAAAATCCTGATAGCTGAAGGATCAAATAAAGGACAGATGCAGGCAGTTATCCGACTGGCCAAGGAAAAAAGAGTCCAGATTCAATACGTACCGAAGAAAAAGCTTGATCAGATGACGGAAGAACAGCATCAAGGTGTCATCGCGGAAGTGGCTGCCTACCGCTACGCTGAACTGGATGAACTTTTTGACCGGGCATCTTCCAAAGGTGAAGATCCATTTTTTCTCGTATTGGATGAGTTGGAAGATCCCCATAATCTCGGTTCTATTTTGAGGACGGCAGATGCGTCGGGCGTCCATGGAATCATTATTCCAAAAAGGCGTGCTGTCGGCTTGACATCCACTGTGGCAAAGCTGTCGACCGGAGCGATTGAGCATGTTCCTGTTGCCCGTGTGACAAATTTGGCGAGAACAATAGATCAATTAAAAGAGCGCGGCATTTGGATCTATGGTACGGATGCGGAAAAAAGTACGGATTACCGTCGGATGGATGCCACGCTGCCGCTTGCGATTGTCATTGGAAGTGAAGGAAGAGGGATGAGCCGTCTGGTAAAGGAAAAGTGTGACTTTCGCATTCACTTGCCGATGGCTGGACAGGTTACATCACTTAACGCTTCTGTAGCGGCAGGATTGCTGATGTATGAAGTATACCGCAAACGTCAGCCGCTGAAGAGGTGAGCAAATGGACATTCTGATTGTCGACGGCTATAACATGATTGGAGCCTGGCCCGAACTTGTTGAACTCAAACAAAAAGATTTGGGAGCAGCAAGAGACAGGCTTATTGAGGTGTTGGCGGAGTATCAGGGGTTTACCGGTTTCAGGGTCATTGTTGTATTTGACGCATACGATGTAAAAGGTATTGAGAAAAGATATAAACAGCACCGGGTGGAGGTCATCTATACAAAATCCGAAGAAACGGCTGATGAGAGAATTGAAAAACTGGCCAATGAACTGAATAGTAGAACCGATCAAATTTACGTAGCCACATCGGATTTTACAGAGCAGTGGGCGATTTTTGGCCAGGGGGCGCTGCGGTTATCAGCAAGGGAATTATTGAAAGAGGTATTGGACACAGAGCGGAAAATTGAAAAGAAAGTCGAAATAACACAAGAAAAAGCCCCTCCAAGAAAGATAATTTTAAGTCAAGATGTGACAGAAATCTTTGAAAAGTGGAGACGAGGAAAAAAGTGACCAGTTGACGTTAGAATTTTCTGTCATGTATAATAACTTTACGATGGATATAGGAGCGGGGGATCAGAGTGATTACTTATATGAAAGCAGAAAAAGACATAGCTTTTGACTTACTTGAAGATGAAGCGCTAATAGAACTGGTGCACAAAGGTGAAAGTGAAGCTCTTGATTATCTTATTAGAAGATACCGGAATTTTGTCAGGGCGAAAGCCAGGTCCTACTTTCTGATTGGAGCAGATAATGAGGATATTGTACAGGAAGGAATGATAGGACTTTATAAGGCCATCCGGGACTTTAAAGAAGAAAAACTTGCCTCTTTTAAAGCATTCGCGGAACTTTGCATAACAAGACAAATCATAACCGCCATCAAAACTGCTACCCGTCAAAAACATATTCCACTGAACTCATATGTTTCCTTGGACAAGCCCATTTATGATGAAGAATCAGACCGGACCCTCATGGATGTAATTTCCACTGCGAAAATCATGGATCCGGAAGAACTGCTGATCCATAGAGAAAAGTTTAGCAGTATAGAAGATAAGATGACTGAACTCCTGAGTGACCTGGAAAGAAAGGTTCTTGCCCTTTATTTGGATGGACGGAGCTACCAGGAAATTTCAGAGGAGCTGGACAGGCATGTCAAGTCTATTGACAATGCTCTTCAAAGGGTGAAGAGAAAGCTCGAAAGATATCTGGAATTGCGTGAAATAACCATGTGAACATCCGTGCCATATTGACGCCAACGCTTTTTCGTGGTATTTTTTAAAAGATATGTTGAAATAGGGTGCGGTCGTCATGAGAAGTAAAATCATATGGGCTTGCAGCGAATGCGGTTCCAGGAACTATACAACGGACAACAAAGAAAAGCCTTTTCAAAGGTTGACGTTAAAAAAGTATTGTAAGGCGTGCAACGCTCATACTGTCCATCTACAAACAAAATAGGCTCCAAAATCCAGTCCGTTTATTTCAGATGTTGGAGGTTCAATCATGTCAAGCATTACTCAATTTTTCCGTAACGTCGGCACAGAAATGAGAAAGGTCAGCTGGCCGAAGCGGAAAGAACTTGTAGGGTATACGATCACGGTTATAACGACCGTTGTCATCCTTGCAATATTTTTTGCTCTAGTCGATCAGGTTATCTCCAGATCGATCCGGTTTATTTTGGACTTATAAAATAACACAGTGAGAATGATAAATTTGTATATAAGCCCGTCGTTCGTGGTATACTGGAAAAACAATGAAACAAAGCGAAGTTTTTAAAAAGCCCGATCGTCGGGTTTTTTGATTTGGGTTAATAGAAAAGCGGAGGGCGGCTGCCCAGGGGCGACAAGCACTGGAGGAAAAACCAGTGAAGGGGCTCTTTGCCTTCATTGGTTTTTTCGAAGTGACCTCGAGCCCCTGCTGCCCGTAGCTGGACAGTAAGAAAAGCGAAGGCGCTCGTTTAGCGACGTACAGACTGGACGACTCCTGACGAGATAAAGGAAACACGGCGACGCAGGAGCCGATGTTGACTTATCGTAGGAAGGATGAGGAAGTCTGCTAGTCGCTGAGCGCTGTAGCTGGACAGTAAGAAAAGCGAAGGCGCTCGTTTAGCGACGTACAGACTGGACGACTCCTGACGAGATAAAGGAAACACGGCGACGCAGGAGCCGATGTTGACTTATCGTAGGAAGGATGAGGAAGTCTGCTAGTCGCTGAGCGCTGTAGCTGGACAGTAGAAAAGCGGAGACTCCTTGCTCAGCCCCGACAAGCAAGCTGCCGACAAACGCCACGTCCTGTGGCGTCGGTGGCACTAGGACATCCTGTCCGTCGGAGGAAAACCAATGAAGGACGTTCTTTTCACTGGCCAGACCGATATAACCGCGACACAGCCGAATAGCCATGGTCTGAAAATATATGTTTATTTAAAAAATGGATTGGATAGGGAGGGAAGGACGCACAGTCCTGCTCAATGGAAAAGAATTGGTACGTAGTCCACACTTATTCCGGGTACGAGAACAAGGTAAAGACGAATCTTGAAAAAAGAGTAGAATCCATGGGGATGCAAGATAAGATCTTCCGAGTTATTGTTCCTGAAGACGAAGAAACAGCCATGAAAAATGGTAAGCAAAAAACAGTCAAGAAAAAGGTTTTCCCGGGATATGTATTGGTGGAACTGATCATGACTGATGATTCCTGGTATGTGGTCAGGAATACGCCGGGGGTGACAGGCTTCGTCGGTTCAGCGGGCTCCGGGTCCAAACCGACTCCGCTTCTGCCGGAAGAAATTAATTATATATTAAAAAGAATGGGCATGGAGAAGACTCCGGTGGATATTGAATTTGAAGAGGGAGAATCGGTAACGGTAAAAGAAGGGCCATTTGCTGATTACACAGGCAGAATCGATTCTCTGGACAGGGACAAAGGAAAAGCAAGAGTACTAGTCAACATGTTTGGCCGGGAGACTCCTGTTGAACTGGACTTTACACAAATAGAAAAAATCAGCTAAAACAGCTTGTGTTTTGACATGAAAAGTGGTAATATTTTTTAGGTTAGCGCCGGGAAAAGGCGCTAGGAGATGAGTGGGAGGGGAAAACCCCCTATTACCACATCACGGACTTAAGGAGGTGTGTCTCGTGGCTAAAAAAGTAATCAAAGTAGTAAAACTTCAAATACCTGCAGGAAAAGCGAACCCGGCACCGCCAGTTGGACCGGCATTGGGTCAAGCAGGTGTAAATATCATGGGATTCTGTAAGGAGTTTAATGCTCGTACATCCGATCAAGCAGGATTGATTATCCCGGTTGAAATTACTGTATTTGAAGACAGATCCTTTACATTCATTACAAAAACTCCGCCTGCAGCTGTTCTTTTGAAGAAAGCGGCTGGCATTGAGTCCGGTTCCGGAGAACCTAACAAAAACAAGGTTGCTACCGTGAAACGCGATAAAGTACGTGAAATCGCTGAGATGAAAATGCCTGATTTGAACGCTGCCAGTGTAGAAGCAGCCATGCAAATGGTTGAAGGTACTGCGCGCAGCATGGGCATTACGATTGAAGACTGATTGTTTGGGAGGTTGCAGAGCTGCATGAAGTTTCCTGCAACCTCTATTCGTGGGAGGTTTTTCCGCTAAAACCACAATATAGGAGGATTAGAATGGCAAAGAAAGGTAAGAAATATCTCGAAGCATTAAAGCTTGTGGACCGTTCCAAAGCTTATCCGATTGATGAGGCCATTGAACTGGTCAAAAAAACAGACATTGCTAAATTTGATGCTACTGTGGAAGTTGCATTCCGCCTTGGTGTGGATCCGAAGAAAGCGGACCAGCAAATCCGCGGAGCAGTAGTCCTTCCAAATGGGACAGGTAAAACCCAGCGTGTTCTCGTTTTTGCCAAAGGTGAAAAAGTGAAAGAAGCTGAAGCAGCTGGTGCTGATTATGTAGGAGATGCCGAGTACATCAACAAAATTAACCAAGGATGGTTTGATTTTGATGTCGTCGTAGCGACTCCGGACATGATGGGTGAAGTTGGTAAGCTGGGACGTACGCTCGGGCCTAAAGGCTTAATGCCGAACCCTAAAACAGGAACCGTTACTTTTGATATTGAAAAAGCGGTGAATGAAATTAAAGCCGGTAAAGTGGAATACCGCTTGGATAAAGCAGGTATCATCCATGTGCCGATCGGAAAAGCTTCTTTTGATAATGAAAAACTTCAAGAGAACTTTGCTGCGATTTTTGACACCATTTTAAAAGCAAAACCGGCAGCTGCCAAAGGGACCTTCATGAAAAATGTGACCATCACATCTACAATGGGGCCTGGGATTAAGGTAGATCCTTCAACAGTAGCTGTTAAAGCATAACTTGACAATATTTTATCTTTCTGATAAAATATGAAGCGCTGAAAAATTAACATTTGTACCGTAGACAGCAGGTGCTCTTTTCGAGCTTAATATCCCGCCGAGGTCATTGCGATATATTCCAGTATTATGTGTGGATTGTATGCAAAAAACCTCCATGTCTTCGGGCAGGAGGTTTTTTTGTTAGTATGGCCGGTATAAATGTTCATCTGGAAATTGGGAGGTGTAAGGATGAGCAAAGTCATCGAGCAAAAGAAACAAATCGTTGAAGAAATTGCAGGTAAACTCAAATCCAGCGTATCTACTGTAATCGTAGACTACCGCGGTTTGAATGTGGCAGAAGTGACGGAACTGCGTAAACAGCTTCGTGAAGCGGGTGTGGAGTACAAGGTATATAAAAACTCCATGGCTCGCCGTGCAGCTGAAGAAGCGGATCTCGCTGGCCTAAATGAGATGCTGGTTGGACCGAATGCCATTGCATTCAGTACGGAAGATGTTATAGCTCCAGCAAAGATTTTAAACGACTTCGCGAAAGAACACGAAGCGCTTGAAATCAAAGCGGGTGTAATCGAAGGAAACATTGCTACAGTTGAGGAGATCAAGGCACTTGCAAGCCTGCCTTCCCGCGAAGGTCTGCTTTCCATGTTGCTTAGTGTTCTCCAAGCTCCTATGCGCAACTTGGCACTTGCAACTAAAGCTGTTGCTGATCAAAAAGAAGAAGCGTAACTTGGCCTTAACGATATAAATTTAAAAAAATCTGGAGGAATTCAATCATGACAAAAGAACAAATCATTGAAGCTGTCAAAGAAATGACAGTTCTTGAGCTTAACGATCTTGTTAAAGCAATTGAAGAAGAATTTGGCGTAACTGCTGCTGCTCCTGTAGCTGTTGCAGGCGGAGCTGCTGCTGCAGACGCTGGTGCTGAGCAAACAGAATTTGACGTAATTCTTGCTGGTGCCGGTGCTCAAAAGATCAAAGTAATCAAAGCTGTTCGTGAAGCTACAGGCCTTGGCTTGAAGGAAGCGAAAGAGCTTGTTGACAACGCTCCTAAACCAATTAAAGAAGGCGTATCTAAAGAAGAAGCAGAAGAGCTTAAAGCCAAGCTTGAAGAAGTTGGAGCAGAAGTTGAAGTGAAGTAAGGATGTACGAATAAAAAGCTCGCTTATACAGCGGGCTTTTTCGTGCGTTTACTAAGAAAAGCGGAAGACGGCCGCATAGGGGCGACAAGCGCTGGAGGAAAAATCAGGAAGGCGGTGTTTGCCTTCGTGGTTTTTCTGAAGCGACCTCGAGCCCCTGCCGCTGCAGATGGACAGTAAGAAAAGCGGAGGCGCCTTGCTCAGCCCCGACAAGCATAAGACGAGCGCGGAAGAAGGCGTTTTTTGCCTTCAGCTGCGCTTGGATTATGACCTCGAGGGGCTAGGCGCTGCAGCTGGACAGTAAGAAAAGCGGAGGCGCCTTGCTCAGCCCCGACAAGCATAAGACGAGCGCGGAAGAAGGCGTTTTTTGCCTTCAGCTGCGCTTGGATTATGACCTCGAGGGG
Organism: Siminovitchia sediminis; assembly: GCF_042680885.1. Taxonomy (NCBI): domain Bacteria; kingdom Bacillati; phylum Bacillota; class Bacilli; order Caryophanales; family Bacillaceae; genus Siminovitchia; species Siminovitchia sediminis. Next base: position 20,977 of record NZ_JBHUEO010000087.1, read on the forward strand.
CTAGGCGCTGCAGCTGGACAGTAAGAAAAGCGGAGGCGCTCGTTTAGCGACGTACAGACTGGACGACTCCTGACGAGATAAAGGAAACACGGCGATGCAGGAGCCGATGTTGGCTTATCGTAGGAAGGAGAAGGAAGTCTGCTAGTCGCTGAGCGCTACAGCTGGACAGTAGAAATGCAGAAGACGGCTGCAAGGGGCGACAAGCGACGCCCGCCGGACAAACACTGATGTATAACTGGCGAGAAGTAGGCCCTGCTTAGCGACGTTCAGACCGAAGTGCTTTCTGCGTGATAGGGTAGGACGTGCTGAGGGAATTGCGAATCCGCGGTGATGTTATCTTCTAACCCTGATAATGTCTAACCTCTCAGGGTATAAACAACATTTGCCTCGGCTGGATAATAAGAAAGGCAAGTGCCTTTATCTGGAGGATACCATATGACAGAGCATTATTATTCACAGAATCCGGAAGTAACCAGTGAACCGATTTTCTTTCATACAACATTGCGCGGTCATTCCTTTCGATTCAAGACAGACCGGGGTGTTTTTTCCAAGCAGGAAGTGGACTTTGGCTCCAGACTGCTGATCGATTCGTTTACCATGACAGACACACCGGGTCCTCTGTTGGATTTAGGCTGCGGATACGGTCCCATCGGTTTAACCCTTGCCAAAGACTTTCCTGAAAGGGTGGTTCATTTAGCGGATATCAACGAGCGTGCGGTTGGACTTGCCAGAGAAAATGCTGCAGCCAACCAGATTGAGAATGTTCACATTTATTCAAGCGACGGGTTTCGGCATGTCGAAGAAAAGAGATTTGCCTCGATCTTAATAAATCCCCCTATACGGGCTGGAAAACAACTTATCTTCAACATGTACAAAGACGCGTTTCACCATCTGGCAGATAACGGGGAGCTATGGATTGTCATTCAAAAGAAGCAGGGGGCTCCATCGACCAAGACGAAACTGGAAGAAATTTTTTCCCGGGTTGAAACAGTGAACAAGAAAAAAGGCTATTCTATTTTTCAAGCAAAAAAGTTTGCTTCTTTTTAAGCGTTATGCTAATATTGTAAGATGCTAATACCATGCTTTTCTTAAAATTGTCAATAGCCTTGTATAGATATTGGCAATGATGGGAAAAATGGTTAAATATAGGTTTGTCTTGGGAAATTGTGGTTTTCAAAGTAAAACCATTTTTCTTTTTGTCTGACGATTCAAATCCTGCTTTCTTTGAAAGCGGGTTGGATGAATAAAATGCACGATTTTTGAGGGGTGAATCAGTTGACAGGTCAACTAGTTCAGTATGGACGGCACCGCCAGCGCAGAAGCTTTGCTCGTATCAGTGAAGTATTGGAACTGCCAAACCTTATCGAAATTCAAACTTCCTCTTATCAGTGGTTTCTTGATGAGGGCTTAAAGGAAATGTTTCAGGACATCTCCCCAATTGAAGATTTCGCTGGAAATCTATCATTGGAGTTTATCGATTACAGTCTCGGTGAGCCAAAATACTCAGTGGAAGAATCTAAAGAACGCGATGCTACGTATGCGGCTCCGCTTCGTGTGAAATTGCGTCTTTTAAATAAGGAGACCGGTGAAGTCAAAGACCAGGATGTTTTCATGGGAGACTTTCCGTTGATGACTGAAATGGGCACTTTCATTATCAACGGGGCAGAGCGTGTCATTGTATCCCAGCTGGTACGTTCACCAAGTGTGTATTATAGCGCAAAGGTTGATAAGAATGGCAAAAAAGGGTTCACAGCCACTGTTATTCCAAACCGCGGCGCATGGCTCGAATATGAAACAGATGCAAAAGACGTGGTATATGTCCGTATTGACCGGACAAGAAAATTGCCGGTAACGGTTCTTTTGCGTGCACTCGGATTTGGTTCTGATCAAGAAATCATCGAATTAATCGGAGATAACGAATATCTTCGAAACACTCTCGAAAAAGACAATACGGAGAGCGTGGAAAAAGCTTTGCTTGAAATCTACGAGCGTCTCCGTCCAGGTGAACCCCCAACAGTTGAAAATGCGAGAAGTTTACTAATTTCCCGCTTCTTTGATCCAAAAAGATATGATTTGGCCAACGTTGGGCGTTATAAAATCAACAAAAAGCTTCATATTAAAAACCGCCTGTTTAATCAGCGGCTGGCAGAAACTCTGGCTGATCCGGAAACGGGCGAAATCATTGCGGAAAAAGGTACAGTTCTTGACCGCCGCACATTGGACAAATTAATCCCTTACCTTGAAAAAGGTGCAGGATTTAAGACATACAACAATCACGGCGGTGTGCTTGATGATGATATCACCGTCCAAACAATCAAAATATATGCCCCCAATGATGATGAAGAAAAAGTAATCAATGTGATCGGAAATACGGTGATCGCGGAGGAGATAAAAAATATCACTCCTGCAGATATCATTGCATCGATCAGCTACTTCTTTGATCTTCTCTATGGTGTCGGCGATACAGATGACATCGATCACTTGGGGAACCGCCGCCTACGTTCAGTCGGCGAGCTCCTTCAAAACCAGTTCCGAATTGGGTTATCCCGGATGGAACGTGTCGTTCGTGAACGGATGTCCATTCAAGATATCAATACGATTACGCCGCAGCAATTGATTAACATTCGGCCGGTTATCGCGTCCATTAAGGAGTTCTTCGGCAGCTCCCAGTTGTCACAGTTTATGGACCAGACCAATCCGCTTGCGGAGCTTACTCATAAACGGAGACTTTCCGCGCTCGGACCGGGCGGTTTGACACGTGAACGTGCCGGTATGGAAGTGCGGGATGTTCACTATTCGCACTATGGACGGATGTGTCCGATTGAAACTCCGGAGGGTCCGAATATCGGTTTGATCAACTCGCTTTCTACTTTTGCAAAGGTCAATCCGTTCGGGTTTATTGAAACGCCTTACCGCCGTGTCGATCCGGAAACAGGCGTCGTTACGGACCAAATTGATTACCTGACTGCCGACGAAGAGGATAACTATGTTGTAGCCCAGGCGAATGCTCCTCTTACGGAGGAAGGAACTTTCCAAAACGAAGAGGTAATTGCGCGCTTCCGTGGAGAAAACACCGTTGTGAAAAGAGAGCGCATTGACTATATGGACGTTTCTCCAAAGCAGGTTGTATCCGCAGCGACAGCGTGTATTCCATTCTTGGAAAATGACGACTCCAACCGTGCTCTTATGGGAGCGAACATGCAGAGGCAGGCTGTTCCGCTAATGCAGCCGGAAGCTCCGCTTGTCGGTACAGGCATGGAGTATGTGTCGGCAAAGGACTCGGGATCTGCAGTCATTTGTAAGCATGAGGGAATCGTTGAGCATATTGAGGCTCGCGAAATCTGGGTTCGCCGCATCCAAGAGGTTGACGGCCAGGAAATCAAAGGCGACCTTGATAAATATCGCCTTCAAAAGTTTATCCGTTCCAACCAGGGAACCTGCTATAACCAGCGTCCCATCGTGAGCGTCGGTGATCGGGTCTCCAAAGGAGAAATCCTTGCAGACGGACCTTCAATGGATATGGGTGAATTGGCACTGGGACGCAATGTTTTGGTCGCCTTCATGACATGGGAAGGTTATAACTATGAAGATGCCATCATCATGAGCGAGCGGCTTGTTAAAGATGATGTTTATACGTCTATCCATATTGAAGAATATGAATCGGAAGCCCGTGATACTAAACTTGGCCCTGAAGAAATGACAAGGGATATTCCAAACGTCGGGGAGGATGCGCTGAAAAATCTCGATGAGCGCGGAATTGTCAGGATTGGGGCAGAAGTCAAAGACGGTGATTTGCTCGTCGGGAAAGTAACACCAAAGGGTGTAACAGAACTGACAGCGGAAGAGCGCCTGCTTCATGCCATTTTTGGTGAAAAAGCACGCGAAGTCCGCGACACCTCTTTAAGAGTGCCGCATGGAGGCGGTGGTATCGTCCTTGATGTCAAGGTGTTTAACCGCGAAGACGGTGATGAGCTTTCCCCTGGTGTAAATCAGCTTGTACGGGTCTATATCGTACAAAAGAGAAAGATATCAGAAGGGGATAAAATGGCAGGACGCCACGGTAACAAAGGGGTTATCTCCAGAATTCTCCCTGAAGAGGATATGCCATTTATGCCTGACGGCACCCCAGTCGATGTGATGCTTAACCCGCTGGGTGTTCCTTCAAGGATGAATATCGGGCAGGTGCTTGAATTGCACTTGGGAATGGCAGCCCGTTCTTTGGGACTGCATATGGCATCCCCCGTATTTGACGGCGCAACTGAAGAAGATGTATGGGAGACAATCGAAGAAGCCGGCATGGCTCCTGATGCAAAAACGATCTTATACGATGGCCGGACCGGAGAACCGTTTGATAACCGTGTATCCGTGGGTGTCATGTATATGCTGAAACTTGCACATATGGTAGACGATAAGCTCCATGCACGCTCCACAGGACCATACTCACTTGTTACACAGCAGCCGCTCGGCGGTAAAGCGCAGTTTGGAGGGCAGCGTTTCGGAGAAATGGAAGTGTGGGCCCTCGAGGCATATGGCGCGGCATACACTCTTCAAGAAATTTTGACCGTGAAGTCTGATGACGTCGTCGGGCGTGTAAAAACATACGAAGCTATTGTGAAAGGTGAAAATGTTCCCGAGCCGGGTGTTCCTGAGTCATTTAAAGTATTAATTAAAGAGCTGCAGAGCCTCGGGATGGATGTCAAAATTCTGTCCGGGGATGAACAGGAAATTGAAATGCGCGAGCTTGAGGAAGAGGAAGACCTTCATCAGGCAGATACACTGAACATTGCTCCGGATACAAAAGTGGAAGAAACAGCTGCAACCAAGGAGTAATTGAACGCAAGACAAGGCAATTAGGGTAAAACCTGTATATGAAAAGGGAGGTAGGCCCCTTGCTGGATGTAAATAATTTCGAGTATATGAAAATCGGCCTTGCTTCACCAGACAAGATCCGTTCATGGTCTTTTGGGGAAGTAAAAAAGCCAGAAACGATCAACTATAGAACATTAAAGCCGGAGAAAGACGGCCTTTTCTGCGAACGGATTTTTGGTCCTACGAAGGACTGGGAATGCCACTGCGGAAAATATAAGCGGGTCCGCTATAAAGGTGTAGTCTGCGACCGGTGCGGTGTGGAAGTGACAAGGGCAAAAGTCCGCCGTGAGCGGATGGGGCACATTGAGCTTGCTGCCCCTGTCTCCCACATTTGGTACTTCAAAGGAATACCTAGCCGGATGGGCCTTCTGTTGGATATGTCCCCCCGGGCACTGGAAGAAATTATTTATTTTGCTTCTTACGTAGTGACCGATCCCGGAGATACTACGTTAGAGAAAAAACAGCTTTTATCCGAAAGAGAATATCGTGCTTACAGAGAAAAGTACGGAAATTCCTTCAATGCAGGAATGGGGGCAGAAGCGATCAAAAAGCTTCTGCAGGATGTTGACCTCGACAGAGAGGTTGAGATTCTCAAAGAAGAACTTAAAACAGCCCAGGGGCAGCGCCGCACCCGTGCAATCAGGCGGCTTGAAGTACTGGAAGCTTTCCGTCATTCCGGAAATCATCCGGACTGGATGGTATTGGATGTCCTGCCGGTTATTCCTCCGGAGCTGCGTCCAATGGTTCAGCTGGAGGGCGGCAGGTTTGCCACGTCTGATTTGAACGATTTATACCGCCGTGTCATTAATCGGAACAACCGGCTTAAGAGACTTCTGGATCTGGGAGCTCCCGGAATCATCGTACAGAACGAAAAACGGATGCTTCAGGAAGCTGTCGATGCTTTAATTGATAACGGTCGCCGCGGACGCCCGGTAACGGGGCCAGGAAACCGACCGCTTAAATCTCTATCACACATGCTGAAAGGGAAGCAGGGACGCTTTCGGCAAAACCTTCTTGGTAAGCGGGTGGACTATTCAGGCCGTTCGGTTATCGTTGTAGGCCCAAGCCTGAAAATGTATCAATGCGGATTGCCGAAAGAAATGGCATTGGAACTGTTCAAGCCGTTTGTCATGAAGGAATTGGTAGAAAAAGGTTTGGCTCACAATATAAAGAGTGCGAAGCGCAAAATTGAGCGGGTTCATCCGGAAGTGTGGGATGTGTTAGAAGAAGTCATCCGCGAGCACCCGGTATTGCTTAACCGTGCACCGACTTTGCACAGACTTGGTATCCAGGCATTTGAGCCGACTCTCGTAGAAGGAAGAGCCATACGGCTCCATCCGCTTGTTTGTACAGCTTATAATGCCGACTTTGACGGTGACCAAATGGCGGTCCATGTTCCGTTATCTGCTGAGGCTCAAGCTGAAGCCAGGCTGTTGATGCTGGCAGCCCAGAACATTTTGAATCCGAGAGATGGAAAACCGGTTGTTACACCATCACAGGACATGGTACTTGGCAACTATTACTTAACACTTGAACGTGAAGGTGCTGCAGGGGAAGGCATGGTATTTGCAAACGCGGACGAGGCAATCCTTGCGTACCATAACGGGTATATTCATTTGCATTCCCGGATTGCTATTCACGTGGATTCTCTCCAAAACGAGAGATTTACTGAAGAGCAGCGCAAGAAATTGCTGGTCACGACAGTAGGTAAAATTATTTTTAATGAAATTTTGCCTCCGTCCTTTCCGTACATCAACGAACCAACCGATGAAAACCTGGAGAAGAACACACCGGATAAATACTTTATCGATACTACGGAAGATGTGGCTGCTTTTATTAAAAAACAGCCGCTCGTCAAACCATTCAAAAAGAAAATTCTCGGAAACATTATTGCCGAGATCTTTAAGAAATTCCATATTACCGAGACATCCAAAATGTTGGACAGCATGAAAGACCTTGGTTTTAAATATTCAACAAAAGCAGGAATTACAGTCGGTGTTTCTGACATTGTCGTGCTCGCCGAGAAAGAAAAAATACTCGACGAAGCCCAGACGAAAGTAGACAATGTCTTAAAACAATTCAAGCGCGGACTGATCACGGATGAAGAACGTTATGACCGTGTCATTTCCATCTGGAGCGCTGCAAAGGATGACATTCAGGATAAGTTAATGGAATCTCTTGATCGGCTTAACCCGATTTACATGATGAGTGACTCTGGGGCAAGGGGTAACGCTTCAAACTTTACGCAGCTAGCAGGAATGCGGGGCTTGATGGCCAACCCGGCCGGACGAATCATCGAGCTTCCAATCAAGTCCAGCTTCCGTGAAGGCCTGACAGTACTCGAATACTTTATATCTACACACGGGGCTCGTAAGGGATTGGCGGATACCGCCCTGAAGACTGCAGACTCGGGTTACTTGACAAGAAGGCTCGTCGATGTAGCCCAGGATGTCATTGTCCGCGAAGACGATTGCGGCACGGACAGAGGTCTTCTCATATCCGCCCTGAAAGATGGTACGGAAGAGATTGAGTCTCTGGAAGAGAGATTGATTGGCCGTTTCACACGCAAGAAAGTAACGCATCCGGATACAGAAGAAATCATTCTGCCGGAAAATACACTTATTACGGAAGATACGGCGAAGGAAATTGTGAATGCCGGAATTGAAGAAGTATGGATCCGTTCCGCGTTTACGTGCAATACCCGCCACGGCGTCTGCAAGAAATGCTACGGCCGCAACCTGGCTACAGGTTCTGTGGTAGATGTCGGGGAAGCGGTGGGAATTATCGCAGCCCAGTCCATCGGGGAACCGGGAACACAGCTGACGATGAGAACCTTCCATACAGGCGGGGTTGCAGGAGACGATATTACTCAAGGTCTTCCGCGTATTCAGGAATTGTTTGAAGCCCGAAATCCGAAAGGGCAGGCAGTTATTTCTGAAATCAGCGGCGTTGTCACTGCCATCAATGTCGGCAGGGACCGACAGCATGAAATTGTCATCCAGGGAGACATTGAAAGCAAGACATACAATGCTCCTTATACAGCCCGCCTGCGCGTAGCTGTTAATGATAGAGTCGAACGCGGACAGGAGTTGACAGAGGGATCCATTGATCCTAAAGAGCTGCTCCGAGTCCGGGATGTCGCAGCGGTTCAGCAATATCTCTTGCTCGAAGTGCAGAAGGTTTATCGGATGCAGGGTGTTGAAATTGGTGATAAGCACGTCGAAGTAATGGTTCGCCAAATGCTGCGTAAGGTCCGGGTGACAGACGCAGGTGATACCGATGTTCTTCCGGGAACACTGCTTGACATCCACCAGTTTACCGATGCGAATGAAAAGGTCTTGCTTGAAGGCAAACAGCCGGCCATCGGCCGCCCGGTCTTGCTTGGTATTACGAAAGCATCTTTAGAAACAGATTCCTTCCTGTCAGCTGCATCATTCCAGGAGACTACACGCGTGTTGACAGATGCAGCCATCAAAGGCAAGCGGGATGAACTGTTAGGTTTGAAAGAGAACGTCATTATCGGTAAGCTTGTCCCGGCGGGAACAGGCATGCAGCGTTATCGAAGAGCCAAAGCAGTATTGAAAAACGAAGAAGAAGATACGGCCAATGTTGAAGTAGAGTAATGCAGAAGCCGCCGGCAGACTTGCCGGCGGATCACTTCTGTAATTACAAAAAAGGTGCAGAATGGCGCTTGCCGGGCGCTATTTCTATTTCGTGCACTTTTTAAAATAATTTATTGACATTGAAAATTTCAGATGGTACGATATTCAAGGTGATCCTATCTTGAAACCTGTAGCTTTGGAGGATGCGAGAAATTGTCTTATGAAAAAGTTTTGCAGGATGCAAATGTAGTTATAGGAACAAAGCAGACAGTACGGGCTTTGAAATCAGGCGATGCGAAGCAAGTTTTTATTGCGGAGGATGCCGAACCACGGGTTACGGGCAATGTCATACAAACTGCACAGAGCCTGGATATCCCCGTTACTAAGGTGGATTCCATGAAAAAACTTGGCAGAGCATGCGGGATTGATGTAGGAGCAGCTGCTGTTGCCATCATTCACTAAAAGTGTTTTTGCAGTAAAGGCCATATCGGCTGCAAAAACTGTTTTTTTAACTCAAAAAAAGAACCACCTGGATGTGTGGGTCTACAAAACCAGAAAGGAGGAAACATTCATGCCTACAATTAATCAATTGGTACGTAAGCCGAGAAAGTCAAAAGTATCTACTTCTGACTCTCCAGCATTGAACAAAGGGTATAACAGCTTTAAGAAAACAAGCACAAACGTTTCTTCTCCGCAAAAACGCGGTGTTTGTACACGTGTTGGTACAATGACTCCTAAAAAGCCGAACTCAGCGCTTCGTAAATATGCCCGTGTTCGTTTGACAAACGGAATTGAGGTTACTGCCTACATTCCTGGAATCGGCCATAACCTGCAGGAGCACAGCGTCGTGTTAATCCGCGGCGGACGTGTAAAAGACTTGCCTGGTGTACGTTATCACATTGTACGCGGAGCCCTTGATACTGCTGGTGTTGAGAACCGTGAACAAAGCCGTTCTAAGTATGGTACAAAAAAACCTAAAAAATAAAATGGATACGATAGATGTCTATTTGACCGTGAAAGGAGGAAATCTGAATGCCACGTAAAGGACCAGTCGCTAAAAGGGATGTCCTTCCTGATCCCATTTACAACTCCAAGCTTGTTACACGTTTGATCAACAAGTTGATGGTTGACGGAAAAAGAGGGAAAGCACAAACCATCCTATATTCAGCATTTAATATCGTTCAAGAAAAAAGCGGAAAAGATCCAATGGAGGTTTTTGAACAAGCATTAAAAAACATCATGCCAGTATTGGAAGTAAGAGCACGCCGTGTGGGTGGTGCAAACTACCAAGTACCAATTGAAGTGCGTCCGGAACGCCGTTCAACATTGGGTCTTCGCTGGTTGGTGAATTACGCACGTCTTCGTGGAGAAAAAACCATGGAAGAGCGCTTAGCCAATGAAATTCTTGATGCTGCAAACAACAGCGGTGCTTCAGTGAAGAAGCGTGAAGATACACATAAAATGGCTGAGGCAAACAAAGCATTTGCCCATTACCGCTGGTAAGATCACAACTATTTTTAAACTAGGAAGGAGAAAGACGAGATGCCTAGAGAGTTCTCCTTAGAAAAGACTCGTAATATCGGAATCATGGCTCACATTGATGCCGGTAAAACAACAACAACCGAGCGCATCCTTTTCTATACAGGGCGAATCCATAAAGTTGGTGAAACTCACGAAGGTGCTTCCCAAATGGACTGGATGGAACAAGAGCAGGAGCGCGGAATTACGATTACCTCTGCTGCTACAACAGCACAGTGGAAAGGTTACCGCGTAAACATCATTGATACTCCTGGTCACGTAGACTTCACCGTTGAAGTTGAACGTTCCTTGAGAGTTCTGGATGGAGCCGTTACTGTCCTTGACGCGCAGTCTGGTGTTGAGCCTCAGACTGAAACAGTTTGGCGACAAGCAACTACTTACGGAGTTCCACGGATCGTATTTGTTAACAAAATGGATAAAGTCGGTGCGGATTTCTTATATTCCGTGAAAACCCTGCATGACCGCCTTCAGGCGAATGCACATCCCATTCAGCTTCCAATTGGCGCAGAAGATGAATTTAAGGGATTCGTAGACCTTGTTGATATGAAAGCATGGATCTATGAAGACGGCGCATTGGATGCCAATGAGGCAGAAATTCCAGCTGATCTCCAAGATCAGGCCGAAGAATTGCGTGCAAGCCTTATAGAGGCAGTCGCAGACTTTGATGAAGAATTGATGATGAAGTATCTTGAAGGAGAGGAGATCTCCAGCGAAGAACTTAAAGCTGCTATCCGTGCGGCAACATTGAAAGTAGAATTCTACCCGGTTCTTTGCGGAACAGCTTTTAAAAACAAAGGTGTTCAGCCGGTTCTTGATGCTGTTGTAGACTATCTCCCGGCTCCGATTGATATCGAATCTATTAAAGGAACCGTGCCTGGTACCGGAGAAGAAGTGGAACGTCATGCAGATGACAATGAGCCATTCTCAGCTCTGGCATTTAAAGTAATGACGGATCCATATGTCGGCCGTTTGACATTCTTCCGTGTATACTCAGGTACACTCGATTCCGGTTCTTATGTACAAAACTCCACTAAAGGAAAACGTGAAAGAATCGGCCGTATCCTTCAGATGCACGCGAACCACCGTGAAGAGATCACGACAGCTTACAGCGGTGACATCGCAGCAGCGGTTGGTTTGAAGGATACAGGTACAGGAGATACCCTTTGCGACGAGAAGAATTTAGTTATTCTTGAGTCCATGGAATTCCCGGAGCCGGTGATTTCTGTAGCTATCGAGCCTAAATCTAAAGCAGACCAGGATAAAATGGGTGCGGCTCTTGCTAAATTGCAGGAAGAAGACCCAACTTTCCGCGCTGAAACAAACGTCGAAACAGGACAAGTGGTTATTGCCGGTATGGGTGAGCTCCACCTTGATATCATCGTTGACCGCTTAAAGCGTGAATTTAAAGTAGAAGCGAATGTGGGTGCCCCACAAGTTTCTTACCGTGAGACTTTCCGTACTTCGGCACAAGTTGAAGGTAAATTCGTACGCCAGTCCGGTGGACGCGGACAATTTGGTCACGTTTGGATTGAATTCTCGCCGAACGAAGAAGGTAAAGGTTTTGAATTTGAAAATGCCATCGTTGGTGGTGTGGTTCCTCGTGAATACATTCCTGCAGTTCAGGCAGGTTTGGAAGACGCCATGGAAAATGGTGTCATTGCAGGATACCCGCTGATTGACGTAAAAGCTAAGCTATATGATGGTTCCTACCACGATGTGGACTCCAGTGAGATGGCATTTAAGATTGCAGCTTCCCTCGCATTGAGAAATGCAGCGAAAAAATGTGATCCTGTCCTTTTGGAACCAGTAATGAAAGTCGAAGTTGTTGTACCGGAGGAATACCTCGGGGATACAATGGGAGACATTACTTCACGACGCGGACGCGTGGAAGGCATGGAAGCCAGAGGAAATGCGCAAGTGGTCAAAGCTTTTGTTCCACTTTCCGAAATGTTCGGATATGCAACTTCTCTCCGTTCCAATACACAAGGACGCGGTACGTACACGATGCACTTTGACCACTATGAAGAAGTGCCTAAATCCATCGCTGAAGAGATCATCAAAAAAAATAGCGGTGAATAATTGATTTTATTGCATCTATCAAGTATAACTACTAGTAGATGTTACTCGAGTTGCTTTAAGGCGGGGAATAGCCCCCTTTAAAGCACTCAACTATACTTACATTATTTTTAAAATTAAAGGAGGATTTCCTAATGGCTAAGGAAAAATTTGATCGTTCCAAAGAACATGCGAATATCGGTACAATTGGTCACGTTGACCATGGTAAAACAACTTTGACTGCTGCTATTGCGACAGTTCTTTCAAAAAGACTTGGTGGAGAAGCTAAATCTTATGACCAAGTTGATAACGCTCCTGAAGAAAAAGAGCGTGGAATCACAATCTCTACTTCTCACATTGAGTATGAGACTGAAAAACGCCACTATGCACACGTTGACTGCCCAGGACACGCTGACTATGTTAAAAACATGATCACTGGTGCTGCGCAAATGGACGGAGCTATTCTTGTAGTATCTGCTGCTGACGGCCCAATGCCACAAACTCGTGAGCATATTCTTCTTTCCCGTCAAGTAGGTGTTCCTTACATCGTTGTATTTATGAACAAATGCGACATGGTTGACGATGAAGAACTTCTTGAATTAGTAGAAATGGAGATCCGTGATCTTCTTTCTGAATATGAATTCCCTGGGGATGACCTACCAGTTATCAAAGGTTCTGCTCTTAAAGCTCTTGAAGGAGAAGCAGAATGGGAAGAGAAAATTATTGAATTGATGGATGCTGTTGACGACTACATCCCTACTCCAGAGCGTGAAACAGACAAACCATTCATGATGCCTGTGGAGGACGTATTCTCCATTACTGGACGTGGAACAGTTGCAACAGGACGTGTTGAGCGCGGCCAAGTTAAAGTTGGTGACGAAGTAGAAATCATCGGTCTTGCAGAAGAGTCCAGCAAAACAACTGTAACAGGAGTTGAAATGTTCCGTAAGCTTCTTGACTATGCAGAAGCCGGAGACAACATCGGTGCGCTTCTTCGTGGGGTTGCTCGTGAAGATATCCAACGTGGTCAAGTATTGGCTGCACCAGGATCTATCACTCCACACACAAAATTTAAATCTGAAGTTTACGTTCTTTCCAAAGAAGAAGGTGGACGTCACACTCCATTCTTCTCTAACTACCGTCCTCAGTTCTACTTCCGTACAACTGACGTGACTGGTATTATCAACCTTCCTGAAGGCGTAGAAATGGTTATGCCCGGGGACAACGTTGAGATGACAGTAGAACTTATTTCCCCAATCGCGATTGAAGAAGGAACTAAATTCTCAATCCGTGAAGGTGGACGTACAGTAGGCGCTGGTGTCGTTTCTTCTATTGAAGCATAATAAAAATAGACATTGCTATAAATGGGCCCATTAAAACGGGGCTGTCTAAATAGCCCCTAAAATAAATCAGGAGGAGAAAACCGAATCGTTTTTCTCCTCCTGATTTTGCATTTGTGGGCTTTTTTCCTAAAAGCAGCTGGCGGATGCCCGCCACTTTCAGGAAGTTATGGGCCAAGGCCACCAGTCCGAATTCCACGTGGACCTTTTCGAGGCCACGCAGAGAGAACCGGCGGAACGACCGATTGCCCTTGATGTGACCGAACACACTTTCTACTTCGACTTTTCGTCGGGAGTAGATTTCTGCGTTCTTTTCACATTCAAGGGCTGTCTTGGCCTTTGCCTTCATTTCTTCATAGACCATATTCAAATGGACCTGCCGGTTGCCTTTGGCTTTTGTGCATCGGGCTTTCAAGGGATATCCGGAACAGTCCTCACATTCATAAATTTTATAGCTTTGGATATAGCCTGAGGCATTCTTTTTGTTTCGGTATGATTGAAAACTTACTTTGCGTCCATTCGGACATATGAACAGATCATCGTGCTCCAGGTACGTCCAATTTTTTGCGTTTTTAATATCATTTTTATATGTACGTGTCTTTTCTTTTAGATAGTTATTATAAGGAATTAAATAATCAAAACGCGTCGCTTTTTCTTCTCCTATGGCGTACAGATAGTTTTCCTCGCTGCCATAGCCTGCGTCAGCAACGACTGTTTTAGGCATTGGCAAAGAAGACCCCGCCAGTTTCTTCATATGAGGAATGAAACAACGCGTGTCAGTGGGACGTTGGTGGACAGAATAGAAAACAATAAACTGGTTTTCTGTCGCTGCCTGTACATTATAGCCTGGTTTCAATTGGCCGTTTTTCATGTGGTCTTCCTTCATGCGCATGAACGTGGCATCAGAATCCGTTTTTGAAAAGCTGTTGCGGTCACCGAATATCTCATGATGCAAACGATATTTATGGATACGCGGGATGAAGTTTTCGCGGATCATCTTTACGGGTTTTTTCAGCGCACTCCGGCGTTTACGAAGTTCCTTGCGGACAGGTACTTCTTCAGCTGTTTCGATTTCATCC
>NZ_JBHUEO010000088.1:0-649 GCF_042680885.1 Siminovitchia sediminis
GCAGGCAAACACTAACCCGGATCATATGCCCGACAAACATAAGCAGTTTATTAATTTCAATCGGGAATATGTCTTGGACTGGGCTGATTCCGCAGGAATGCATATTTTAACCACTGTCCGAAGTATCTTATCGTCTTATAAAACAGAAAAACAAGGTTTGAAATCATGCCTTGGCCTAATGAAATTGGCAGATAAGCATTCGATAGAACGTTTGGAAAATGCGTGTGAGAGAGCTTTGACCTATACGCCCAGACCAACACTCAAAAGTATCCAAATGATATTGAAAACTGGCCAAGATAAACTGCCGACAAATGAATCGTCAGATACTGAAGAGAAAACAGGGAGTTCCTTTGGTTTTACCCGTGGAGCTGCCTATTACGGGGGAGAAAGAAAATGACGAAAGAAACAACATTGACAAAGCTAACTGAAATGCGCATGTCTGCCATGGCGGAAACCTTTCTAGAACAATTAAGAAACCCTGAATATCAGGAAATGACATTTGAAGATCGTTTTGGATTGCTTGTGGACACGGAGTGGTCACGCCGGCAAAACAATAAACTGGAACGTCTTATTAAAAGCGCACAATTAAGTAATAATCAGGCTTCCATTGAGGATATTGAATATCATCCAGACAGAAAGCTGGATAAAT
>NZ_JBHUEO010000089.1:0-767 GCF_042680885.1 Siminovitchia sediminis
TGTATTTTGCAAGAGAAAAATACACAATAGTGCAATCAAAAGTGCATAACTTTGCCAGCCTATTCCGTTAGTGATTCTGTCTTGATAACGCGTGAGTCATTCGGTAGCTTTCTCCAGTGAAACTTAAAATGTGAGCGTGATGGATGACCCTGTCCACTAGGGCTGCAGTCAGCCTAGAGTCGACAAAGATGCGGTTCCATTGGCTGAACTCCAGATTAGAAGTTATAATCAGGCTCTTCTGTTCATACCACTCAGTAATCAATTGAAACAATAGCTCGGCACCTTCTTTGCTAAACGGGATGTAGCCCATCTCATCCAGAATGATCAGGTCCACTTTCTTAAACTTATTTCGGAATTGCTGGAACTTACCTTCCCTCCATGCCTTGGTCAAGGCATCCACCAGATCGGATACACGGTAGAAGCGGACTTCATATCCCTTTTGACAGGCCGCCCGGCCAAGCCCCGTTGCCAGGTGTGTTTTTCCGGTGCCGGGAGAGCCGGCCAGAATGACATTTTCACGCTTCTCAATAAAGTGCAGTGCGGACAGTTCCCTTGAATCCAACCGGGGAGGCAGGTGGACCTTTTCATTCCATTGGAATGATTCAAGTGTTTTCCTGCTCAGGAAACGCGCTTTTTTAAGTAGACGCTCCACCTTCGCCTCTTCCCTCAACGCCAACTCTTTCCGGAGGACATCCGAAAGATACTGGGCCGGGTTTTCAAAGGGAATAGACTCATAGATGTCCGCAACGTAAGCCAGCCGGAGTGTC
>NZ_JBHUEO010000090.1:0-2704 GCF_042680885.1 Siminovitchia sediminis
AGCAGTTTGATAGCTTCGGAGATTGTCATATAATAATCCATGTATAACCGCACCTTTTATTAATTTTTTTGCTAATCCTATATTAGGCACTGCTTTCACTTTGCCGTTATTTGCCAAGTGTAGATTTGGTACAGCCGGATGTAAAATTAAGAATATAGCCGGAATAAAACTTTAGAGTTTCGACGTTCTCCTCCCGTAATAGATTTATAATCTATTACGGGAGGAGAGAAAAATGAACTATGAAACAAGGGAAGAGGTATTCTGGATGATTCAAGATCTGTATAAGAAAGGATGGAGCATTACGGATATTGCGGAAGAAATGGGCATCAGTTGGCCCACGGCAAAAAAATATACGGAAGAAATCCCAAAAAAACAAACGCGGCCAAACAGAAAAAGCAAGCTGGATCCGTTTAAAGAATACATAAAACAACGAATTGAGGAAGGTACAACCAATTGTGAGGTTCTGTTCGAAGAGATTCAGGAAAAAGGCTATTCAGGAAAGAAAACGATCTTGAAAGACTTTGTACAACCTTACCGGAAAACACCGGGGAAACAGGGCATCCCGAGATATGAGACCGCGCCCGGCGAACAGGCCCAGGTGGACTGGATGGACTGTGGCATCCGGGAAATGAATGGACAGCGCAAACGTACCTACGGATTCATCATGACCATGAGCTACTCAAGGAAACGTTACCTGTGCTTCACCACGGATATGAAAATGGATACCTTCCTGCGGTGTATGATCCAAGCCTTCGGATATTACGGTGGTATTCCCAAAAAGATTCTGTTCGATAATATGAAAACCGTAGTCCAACAACGGCTGAAGAAGGAAATCATCCTTACATCGGAATTCAATGACTTCGCCTTCTATTACGGATTCCAAGTGACTCTCTGTCAGCCAGGGAGACCCAGGACGAAAGGGAAAGTGGAAAATTCGGTGAAATATGTCCGAGGAAACTTCCTGCAGCGAAAGCATGATCCTTCTTTGGAAGCCTGGAACCGGGATGCCCTGTATTGGCTGGAAACCGTGGCCAATGCCAAACCGAACCAGACAACCGGAGTCCCGCCTGATGAACGATTTAAAGAAGAACAAAACCAGCTGCTGCCGATCGGGGGAATTAAGCCCTATGTGGTGGTGAAATGGGAAAAACGTTTGGTCAAAGACGGATATATTTCCGTCAAATCAAAGAAATATTCCGTGCCCAGCACCCCATCGCTCAAAGAGGTACGAATCCGGTGGACAAACAGAGAGACATTTGAAATATGGGACCATCAGCAGAAGATAGCTGAGTATGAGCTGAACAGGGATCCGCGAAAAACATTCATTTACCGGCCGGAACACCTGCCAAAAATAAAAGGAGCTTCTGATGAAGGGGATATGGGTTTGGCGACCTCCCCGCATGTTCAGAAAGCTCCGGAAGTAGAAGTCCGATCCCTCGACTATTATGAGAATCTGCAAGAGGAGGAATCTGTATGATGCTAGCCTTGGATGACCTGCATGACCGTTGCCTGGACCTCGGATGGAAGTCAGTGGCTCAAGACCTTGACGCCATCCTGGAACAGGCTTCTGCCAAAAGTATAACATACGCTGAATTTTTAAGCACCATCCTGCATCACGAAGAAAATGCCAAAAAGGAGGCGTCCTGGAACCGCCGTATCAAGAAGGCGCGGTTCCCTTTCGTGAAAACCTTGACCGAGTTTGATTTCACTGCCCAGCCTGGTGTCAGCGAAAAACGGATCCGTGATCTTGTCTCTCGTTCCTTTTATCGTGACGGTCACAATGTCATCCTTTTGGGGCCGCCTGGCGTAGGCAAGACCCATCTGGCTATTGCGATCGCCTTGGAGATCATTGACCAGGGGCAGACCGCCTTGTTCGTCCGGGCCGATGACTTCATCGAATCTGCCAGAGAAGCCGCCGAAAACAATCAGATCAAAAAATTTCTGCGACAATATGCAAGGCCGACTGTTCTGATCATAGATGAGATTGGATATGCGCCTTTTGATCCGACAAGCGCGCAAATCTTATTTCAGATTGTCTCCAAGCGCTATGAGGAAGGTTCCCTGATTATCACATCCAATAAATCATACAGCGAGTGGGGAGACATGCTTGGCAGCCCCGTCCTGGCCACAGCCATTCTGGATAGGCTCCTGCATCATAGCTCTGTTTTCAACATTCGCGGGGACTCCTACCGCCTGAAGGAAAAAATTCAGGCGGGCGTGATCCCTCAAAGGGCAGATTGGGGGGATGGCGATGAACAAAAGCAGCATGTATTATGACCGGCAGGAAGAACAATGGTATGTGCATCTGCGGGGAAACGATTATGCCCTTCAGTGCGGAGAGAGTTTTGGATTATATATCGGGCAAAAATCTATCCCGTGTCGGCTGGAGTTGGGAAATAAATGGTATGTCGTAATGGAGGATGTCAGATTCGATTTGCGCGAGGACAACAAATACCAGATCAAAATGTAACAGAACCGGCTCCGAAGCCTCCGAAGACCGGCCGTGCGGCGACAGAATTTCGGCTGTATTCTAAAAAAGTAAACCGGCGATTTTATAAAATTTTAAATCGTCCTTGACAGATTAAAAGGGAAGGCGCTTTCATCACTTGCTAATTGGGATAATTCTATGCTTTTAACCCATGTCTTTCTCTCATAGATACTTTTCCATCAATAAGAATGCTGTAAGAGTCATGGACAATACGAT
>NZ_JBHUEO010000091.1:0-3216 GCF_042680885.1 Siminovitchia sediminis
TGTTGGTCCAACGAGGAGTCTAAAGTTATTTTGAGAAGTTGGCAAGTGGCCTTTTTATTTACATAGATTCGAATTACCTACATAAATTAACTGCCAAACCTTACATTTTTAGAATGCCATAAACAGTTCCATTGGCTGAACTCCAGATTAGAAGTTATAATCAGGCTCTTCTGTTCATACCACTCAGTAATCAATTGAAACAGTAGCTCGGCACCTTCTTTGCTAAACGGGATATAGCCCATCTCATCCAGAATGATCAGGTCCACTTTCTTAAACTTATTTCGGAACTGCTGGAACTTTCCTTCCCTCCATGCCTTGGTCAAGGCATCCACCAGATCGGATACACGGTAGAAGCGGACTTCATATCCCTTTTGGCAGGCCGCCCGACCAAGCCCCGTTGCCAGGTGTGTTTTTCCGGTGCCAGGAGAGCCGGCCAGAATGACATTTTCACGCTTCTCAATAAAGTGCAGTGCGGATAGTTCCCTTGAATCCAACCGGGGAGGCAGGTGGATCTTTTCATTCCATTGGAATGATTCAAGTGTTTTCCTACTCAGGAAACGCGCTTTTTTAAGCAGACGCTCCACCTTCGCCTCTTCCCTCAACGCCAACTCTTTCCGGAGGACATCCGAAAGATACTGGGCCGGGTTTTCAAAGGGAATAGACTCGTAGATGTCCGCAACGTAAGCCAGCCGGAGTGTCTTGCACATCCTTTTTATCTCTGACTCCATCATGTTTCACTCCTTTCCCAATGAGCCGGTTGGAGCTGGTCATATTTCGTCCAATCTACCTCGTACGGGTGTCTATCCGGTTCGCCTGAACCATCCGCCTGCTCTTCAAGTAAGTCATAGAAATACTCATTGATCTCTGCCATTTCATTCGTGGCAAGCATCCGGGCCAGCCAACCCAAGCGTTGCTTCCGGATGGCCAGGTTGTCTATTTTGATATATTCATAGATGCGGCCGGGAAGATACGGGGAGTATCGCGAGTAGGTGACTACCCTAGGCTTTTGAAGCCAGGACTTCAAAATGGACTGCCAGGGAATCTTCCGCCCTTTATGCATATAAGGGCGATAATCCGTAAACAGAACTTCCCCATAAGGAGAAAGTACCTTGAATCTGTCCCAGTACTTTACTACGTGAAGCTGTCCAAAGTTATACCCTTTGGGAATATGTATTTTGGCCTGGTCGATGGTGATCTCCCCGTATTTATTCGCTTTCTCTGTCTCTTTCTTGAAAATGGGATACTCCTCATCTGGCAGGGCCAAAAGGAATGGAAACTCCTGATCCAGCAATTCTTGGATAAAGATTCCTTTCTCATAGTGAACCCGTTCACGGTCCTTTGTCAGACACTCTTTCAGAATCTCCCCCAAGTGTTCAAAACTCTGAATCACCGGTGCCGGTGTCACAAAATTATAACGGAGATACCCCACCTTGTTTTCCACATTCCCCTTTTCATGTCCGCTACGCGGATTACAGGCCTGCACTTCAAATCCGTAAAAGCCGGCAAACTGGAGGAACTCTTCTGTAAATGTTGCTTCCTCATTTTTTCCCCTGGGCCGAATTACTGCCGCCTTCAGGTTATCAATTCGGACCTTTCTGGGAACGCCGCCCAATTGGTGGAAGATTGTCTGTAGCCCATATAAAAAGCACTCCTGATTTTCACTGGGCAATGGCACGCAATAGGCTGCGTTGCTGTAAGGGAGAGTCAGGAGTAGGCAATGCACATCGATGACCTTCCCATCTTTTACTGCTTCTGTCATCCCAAAATCCACCTGTGCCTCAGCCGGCGGATGATGCAGCCGTTCCGCATTCTGATCCCTGTCCTCATCGCCCTTTTCCTTGCCTTCACGCCAATCTTTGATGAAGTAACAGACCGTGCGATAGGAACCGATGAACCCCATATTCTGAAGCTCCTCAAAGATTTTTTTGTTGGTCCTCCTTGACTTTCTCTTCAGCTTCTCATCTTCAGCCAACCAGTCAGAGACAATCTCCCCCCATGACTCTTCGTACATCATGCCGCTCTTCTTTTGAACATTTTCCTGGGGGACTTGGTCGTCATCTGCATATTTCTTGGCAGTCCTCCAGTTGATTCCCAAAGTTTTGGCTATTTTGTTGATAGAAAATGATTTCTGGTTCCTTAAAAGTTTGATACAATTGATTTCAGACATTGCCAGCATTCCTTTCGACCTCCACTGTGATTGATTCGACACCAACTACAGTAGAGAAGATTTGAATGGCTGGCAAGGTCTTTTTTCTTTTAAATAAAGTACAAAGTTATGTACGTTTATGTTTCATAACTCTGCACTTTTATTTTGCACTACACAATATTAATACATTTTAATTTTAAGTAGTAAAAAACGCTAAGCCTTGATATAACAAGGGTTGTTTTAATTCGTATTTCTTCCTATTGTATGGGCACATAAAAGAGCGTAAAAAATACGCTTGGTAATAGTTATTGTAGATAAATAGGTAATGAAAAGCTCCTTACCTATTGCTCATAAAAATGCTCATATTTTTGCTCATAGACTTTTTTTCTTCTGTTCTTCGCTATTTGAAAAGAACGGTAAAACCCGCATCAAATTAATGATTGTTTTAGTGTATTTTCTTCTATTTTATAACTAGATGAATGGGCGGCATGATGTAAGAGAAACTCTAAACCCCTGATGTATCAAGGGTTAGAGCGACTTTCATCAAACCGTGGTCATTTTATTGGTCATAAGCGCCAGTAATATCACTCTAAATATGGAGGCTTCTCATTAATTCCCTGAATTTTTGAGAGGCCTCTTTTTTATTTCTTTCGTAAATGAAGATAAACGTTTTAGTTGTGTTATTGTCAGTGTGCCGGAGAGAGTGGGGCGTTGTTAATAATATAAGCGGGCTATTTTAATATGATTTCAACAGTCGACAGCCTGTGACTCAAAAGCTGTTGAAACAGCTTTTGTTCCTTTTTCACCATAATTGTCTTTATCAGCAATAATCGGATGCTTTATTAATGAAATTACACAAGCATAAAATTTTCCGCTATTTTTATAACAGCACCTTCCATAAACACTTCCCTTTTTACAAAGACAACTGTCCATGTAGGATTTATTTGTAACCGTCAAGTAGAAATCAACAGTTTTTGAAATATAAGACTCAACAGCTTTCGTCAATTAAGATTCAACACTTTGTTTATCGAATAAAGCTTTTCTATATTTCATCCTGATACTGCCCTGTT
>NZ_JBHUEO010000092.1:0-36207 GCF_042680885.1 Siminovitchia sediminis
CTAAAATGTAGGTGTGGTAACTTACATTTTACTAGAAAGGGCGATTTTTTTGTATGCCTTTTTTAGAACTAAACAAAATAGGGCTGTCACAGAAAATCAGTTTTTACTGACTTTCTGGACAGCCCCAAAAAGAGACGAAGTGCCGTAAAAATCGGTTTACGAAGCCTAAAGGATGCTTGCAATGGAGGAGGTTTTTTCTATGATGAAAAAATCATATTGACTTCTAAAGATATACTAGAAGACATCATTCCATCTATTGAAAAACAGATAACAAAGGCAAAAGAAGGTAGTTCTCAAAAAACATTAAATGAGCGTCGTTTAATTGCGTTTAAACTGGCAATCGAATCCTTGGAGAACCGTATTAAATAATTCTCTTCTGTGATTTTTAAGTGATAGAAAGCAAGTTTAGTTTACAAAGGAGGATCCTATTTTGGTTGATAAAATATTATTAGTGGACGATGAAAAAGGAATTTTGACAATGTTGGAAAATCTTTTAAATCAGGAGGGCTATACTCAAATCTCAACGGCATCATCTGGGAATGAAGCCTTACATTTGGTTGAGACTGTGGCTTTTAATTTAATTGTCCTTGACGTTATGCTACCGGATATTGATGGGTTTGAATTGTGCCAACAAATTAGAAAAATAACATCAGTTCCAATCTTGTTTTTGACAGCACGTACGGGAGATCTTGATAAATTATTGGGGCTTGGAATCGGTGGGGATGATTATATCACCAAGCCATTTAACCCCTTGAAGTAGCTGCAAGGATACGAGCCCATCTACGGAGACAGAATTTGAATAAGTCCTCTTATGTAGGACAGGAGGAGGAAATCCTGGATTTTGGTGTTTTTACCGTTCACAAAAGTGCGGGGCAATTAATTGTGAATGGCTTTGATCGACATTGCACGGCTAAGGAATTTGAACTGCTTGTATTTTTGTGTGAGCATCCGAATCGAATTTTTACCGCTCAACAATTATATGAACAGGTTTGGGGATCCGCTCTTCAGGGTGACGAAAAAACAGTGGTTTTTCATATCTCCAAACTTCGAAAAAAGATTGAGAAGGACCCCGCCAATCCTGGTATTCTTGTTAATATTAGAGGGCTAGGCTATAAATTTGTGCCACCATGTAAAGGTTGATGACTATGAAAGTAATGCTACGTATCGTCGTTTATTTAATTTTAACTTTTGTGTTAATGTTTGTTTTTACGAGTTTCGTTCTGGCAGTAGTAAGTATTCTTTTGCCAGAATTGATGGAAAAGGGTGCTACACCTCTCGTAATTTTAGGTTCGATATATTTCATATCCCTTATTATTTATGGCTGGTACATAGGGAAACCAATTTACTATATGATTCAATGGATTCATCATTTAGCCAATGGAAACTATTATCCGCCTGTTCAGCATAATAATATCTATTCAAAAAAAACACATAAATTAAAGGGCCCTTATCGAGTATATAAAGAATTAATTGATCACCTTGAAACCTTAACACAAACCTTAGAAAACAACCATAGGGAACGGGAAAAGTTGGATCGAATGAAAAAAGAATGGATTGCCGGCATTTCTCATGATTTAAAAACTCCACTCACTTACATAACAGGTTATTCAACCATGCTATTGTCAAACCGGTTTCAATGGAGTGAAGAAAAACAAGAACAGTTCCTATTGGAAATCCACGGAAAAGCGGAACATATGAATGAGCTCATTCAAGATTTAAATTTGTCATTCCGACTGGAAGGGGCACACTTTCCTTTAGAAACGGAGAACAAGGATGTAGTGGAACTTGTTCGCCGTACTGTTGCTGATGTAGCCAGTGCTCCGTGGGCAAATGGCTATCACCTTTCTTTTGAAACAGTTGAAACTCAACTTGATATGCAAATCGATCCTAAACTTTTTCAACGGGCTCTTCGAAATTTGCTTGTTAATTCGGTTACACATAATCCTAAAGGGACACGAATTAGAGTAACCCTTCAAAAGTTGACAGATCTCAAGATCACCATCGAAGATAACGGGAAAGGAATGGACAAGGAAACAATTGACCATTTGTTTCGTAAATATTATCGGGGAACATCCACCGATGCAATATTGGAAGGAACAGGCTTAGGAATGGCTGTTGCTCAACAGTTAATTTCTGTCCATAACGGGGACATCCGCGTAAAAAGTCGTATAAATGAAGGAACTACAATGCAAGTTTTGCTGCCTCTATAGAAATAATTTCGATTTTGCTTGCTGTTTACTTAGATTTTACTCTCATTCGTTATAATTATTCTGGAAACATCCAGTTGAGTGAAAGGAGAATGATTAATGGAATTAATGATTGATCAAGTAAGTAAAAATTATGGAAATAAGCAAGCACTTACTGATTTCAGTTTATGTTTGAAGTCTGGTGTCCTAGGTTTACTTGGACCCAATGGAGCGGGTAAAACTACTCTAATGAAAATCCTCGCTACATTAATGCGCGCAACAGATGGAAAAGTTACATTAGATGGGATGAACATTGTAAATAATCCTAAAGAAATAAGAAAAAACCTTGGTTATTTACCTCAAGATTTTGGGATTTACCCGAATTTGAACGTGATTGAATTTCTTGAATATATGGCTGCCGTTAAAGGATTGCCTATGAAGTTAGCAAGACAACGCATTCAAGATCTTCTTGACGCGTTGAATCTGGCTCAGGACGCTAAACGAAGGATAGGTGGTTTTTCGGGAGGAATGAAACAGCGTATCGGTATCGCGCAGGCTCTTTTAAATGATCCAAAACTTCTCATCGTTGATGAACCGACTGTTGGCCTTGATCCCGAAGAACGTATTCGATTTCGCAACCTCTTAGCGAATTTGGCCTCTGAGCGGATTATTATCCTGTCCACACATATCGTATCTGACGTTGAATCCATTGCTTCTCAAATTGCTATTATGTCTGAAGGCAAATTGTTGCAACATGCTCTACCGGAAGATCTTCTCATTGATGTGGAGCACAAAGTATGGGAGTGCACGGTTCCAAGCAGGCAATTGCCAGAAATTCAACAGTCCCATGTGGTCAGCCGAGTATTTCAACGTAGTGATGGCATGCATGTGCGAATCATCTCTAATCGTCGTCCGTTCCCAGATGCAGAAATGATATCCCCAACTTTAGAGGATGCCTATCTTTATTATATATCTGTAAGAAATGGGGGAACGCGTAATGATTGATAGAATCCAACGTTGTATCACCATCAGCCATTACAATCTAATGCTGATATTGAGATCCTATGGATTTTTAATAATGCTTGGAGTGGTGATTACTCTTGGATATTTCCTTGTACCTCCAGCTGATGCAGGTTACCAAACCATGTATGTAGGTGAAGCACGCAGCATTTACAATTCAGCATGGTTAGGAGCCGTTGCGGCACTTAGCAGTTCACTGTTTCTTTGGCCTTTTGGATTTTACCTTTTAAGAGGGAAGATTTCCGAAGACAGAAAGTTAGGTGTCGGTACGATTCTAGTACCTAGTCCGATGAGTAATTTCCATTATTTGCTTACAAAGCTGATTAGTGTTTTTTTAATACTTGCTGTCATGGCTGGCGTATTAGAATTAGCTTTTATTACTATGCAGTATATTCGGCTTGAGGAGACACAGTTTGTATTACATGATTACCTTTTGCCTTATGTATGGATCGTTCTTCCCTCCCTATGTGTTTTGAGTGCACTAACGATATTGTTTGACATTATCCCTTTTATGAAAGGCGTTATAGGTAATATCGTTTTCTTCAGTATATGGACAGCGGTTAGTGCTTTGAGTTTCTCAGGAGTTGGAAAGATAGATATTTTTGGTTCTCAATTAATGTTCACTGAAATTTTGAATGGAGTACAAGAGGCATTTCCGATGGTAAACGCGACGAACATGAATTTTGGATACCAAACAGTGCAATCTCTATTAATTTTTGATTGGACAGGGATTATATGGACAAAAGACTACGTTACAGAACGTCTATTTTGGTTGTTGATTGGTGCTTTTTTATTTCTAATCTCGGTACTGATTTTCCGAAGGGGCTCTCTTTTGTCTTTAGAAAAGAAAACATCTGTTCAGAATACAAATGGTGGGCTTGAGAAGGATCTAGTAAGGTATCAGCCTAAAGGTAAAGTGATAGAATCTGTCCATATCCAAACTATTGAAGGGGAAAGACAATATTCATTTTATTACATCTTTCGTTCTGAACTGAAGCTCATGTTTAGGGATGTCTCTCTTTGGTGGTATGGAGTAGGGATAATTTTGTTTTTACTTACCATGTTTATTCCATTGACTTCAACGAAAGTGTTTTTATATGTTATTTGGTTATGGCCGATCCCTTTGTTGGCTCCTATAGGGGCGAAAGAAAAAATGTATCGAACAGAGCAACTGTTGTTTTCCAACTGTCCTCCCTATATGCAATTATTTGCTGTCTGGCTTTCAGGGGTATTCGTTTCGTTTCTAATAACCAGTGGTGGAACAGTTCAAATGATAGCAGCAGGTGATTGGAGTTGGCTAAGTGCTTGGCTCATAGCTATTTTCTTTTCACCTACTTTAGCGTTAGCAGCTGGTATATGGGCGGGGACTAGGAAGCTTTATGAGGCCATATTTGTTGTTTGGTGGATTATGGGTCCAGTGCAAAATGCACCCTATTTGGACTTCACAGGGATTCAGGGAAATCAACTCACTTATGTCTATTTACTTTTGACAGCAGGTCTGGCAATCATAGCAATAATGGGGAGAAAGAGACAAATTTTCAACTGATTATTCAACGAGGGACCAAAACACTGACAAGTTAAACTCAAAATAACGGAGGTTGTACCATGAAATGGTTTATCAGAAAATTCCTGACTGTTTTAGTCATTGGAATATTAGCAGTATTGGCATCGGGATGTTTTGGCAATTATTTCAAGAATCAGTCTGAAAAAATAGAATTGAAAGAGACACTTGAAGCTGAAGAGATTAATGAAATTACGATTGATGGCGAATTGGCAGAGATCCACATTCATACACATGACCAAAATAAAATTACAGCAGAAGTAACGGGAAAGACCAGCAACAATTTAGTTACTGATTTTCAAGTTGATACCAGTGGTAAATCTGCTATTATTAAACTATCTCAGGATCAAAAATCTCCAATTTCTTTAAATTTTTCTGAACCGAAGTTAAACGTATATATCCCTGACAAAATGTATGAAACATTAATTTTGCGTACTGCTTTTGGGGATCTCACGTCTGAACAAAAGTTATTATCCAAAAGAATCAATATCAATGCTGATGAAGGGAATATTGTTCTAAACGGTTATCAGGGTGAGGTAATAAAAGGTAATATTAATTTAGGAAATATTACACTCCATAGCATTGATGCATCATTTGATCTCGAAACGGCTGAGGGAGATGTAAACGTCTCTCTTAATACGGGACTAAAAGGCAAGAATCAAATCAATGCCAAGTTTGGAGATGTGAAAATAAAACTTCCGAAGGAACCCGAAATACTTTCATTTGACCTAAGAGCGAAATTCGGCGAGATACATTCTGATTTTTCGTTTGTCGATACCTCAAACAGTGATGATAATGTATTAAAAGGAGAGATTGGACAACCTGCAACGAATAGTCCAACTCTGTCAGTTATTACGGAGAGTGGGCATATTACATTATTAAGGCATTAAACTGCTTTATCTGTTAATAAATGACTGTGTATGCTATGTAAACGTGAAATCAAATATGATGAGTTAAAAACAGGCTATTTTCTTGAATTAAAGGATTGATAAGATGATGGAAATGATGGACTTTTTGATGCAGTATAAATGGCTAATTGTGATTATCGCAGAAATTCTATTTTTAGTGTTTGCAGGGCTCTTTTTTATTATGAGGTACTGGTTTCGAAAGAACGCTGTCGGTTTTGCCTTTATTATATTATTAATTCTGAACGAATTATTCCTAGCATTTCTGGCCATTTATGATTATTTACAAACTGGAACGCTTGATTCGTTTCAGATTATTACAGCAATTTTCTATATTTATCTTATTTTTGAAGGAAAAAAGGATTTTAAACGATTAGACCACTATTTTAAAAAGAAAGTTGCAAGTTGGAAAGGGGAAACAGTTCCTGACTTACAAACAAGCGAGAGCGCTGTAGAGAAAAAGTATGGTCGAGCTCATGCAAAGGAAGAAAGAGAAGGTTGGTATATCCACCTTGTCATTTTTGTGATTGCCCAAATTGTCTTTTGGAACATTGACAACTTTACAGGTTGGCAAGATTTTAATCTTAATCAAATCGGGGAATTTTTCCAAATTTATGAGGATCCGAAGATTAACCAAGTAAATGCTGTCTGGGGTGTTATTTTATTTATCGATTTTATTTGGTCATTTTCTTACACCATTTGGCCAAAGAAGGAAAAGTCATCATCAAAAAAATAGAATAAGAAATGAACTTTGCAAATAAGTAATATATTAT
Source organism: Siminovitchia sediminis (assembly GCF_042680885.1). NCBI lineage: Bacteria > Bacillati > Bacillota > Bacilli > Caryophanales > Bacillaceae > Siminovitchia > Siminovitchia sediminis. Next base: position 6,446 of record NZ_JBHUEO010000092.1, read on the forward strand.
GTGAAGGAAGCTTTCCTGTGTTGTAGCGAAAGCTTCCTTCAAAGAAAGCATTTCTCAATTAACCTGGCTTTTAATGATACGCAATTTATTTAAACATTGTAGTGTTAATGATGTGCTACGAGAAAAAGGATACGTTGTCATTGATAACAGTGACTTAAAACCGTTTAAAAACTATAGTAGCCCTCTTTCAAACGACAATGACGTAAGTTTTTATACACTCGCTAAAAAATATATGGATGAGGACTATTTTGAACGATTCATAAATGGAGAAGGAACTGCAACGGAATCGGGGAAGTTTCTCATGCAGCTTAAAAATAATAAAGAAAAATATAGTAAAGAGATTATAGATGAGTTTGAAATAAACGAACAGCAAGTTGAAGAGCAAATTACAGCAGTAAAATCAATACTTGAATCATTTGTGTGGGAAAACGGACTCGTTACTGGAACAAGTGAAGAACAACCAAATTATTTGGATAAAATATTAAAGTGGAATAAAAACATGTTGAATTTATTTCTATAGGTATCCTTATTCCATTTGATGAATTAAAAGTGAAATTTATAATCAACACGTCTGGCCATATTGAATTGTTAAATAGAACCCCAGGTGGTATTAGTATGACCCCTTAATGCTTATAAAAGGTCAGTTTGATTCTGAAGAAAAGATAAAGAACTTTATGTTGAATCGGGCGTGATTGTTGAAATCAATACTTGATCCCTTAATGCCAGTAGTAAAAGATGAACAATTTGTCAGACCTATTATTCCTACTAGACCTTAAAACAGTTGAACCCCCACAAGAAAATAAAACCGATATGATGTTTAAAGTGGAGGCAATCAAAACACTGAACGTTGTCCCGAATGCGGATTTGACAAATTGTACAAACACAGTTTACGAAAACAACTAATCATGGACTTGCCTATTCGTTTAAAGCGAGTGGGCTTACAAGTAAACCGTAGACGTTACAAGTGTCGTGAGTGTGGTTCCACATTTTGGGAACGCCTTATATCCATTGACGAAAAGCGTAATATGACTAAAAGGTTGGTAGACTCCATTGAAGAACAATCCATGTCTAAGACCTTTGTGGAAGTAGCCGAAAGCGTTGGTGTAGATGAAAAGCCCGTTAGAAACGTTTTTTAAGGATCACGTGGCATTCAGTGCTTTCAACAAAGCTATGTTATACGATACTTTCAATTGGGATGAAGTAACAGACCACTTTTAACAGGAAACTATGGTGTCGATTTTTTCACACTTATTAAGAAATTGGAAAAGGGAGACTTATAAGCCCTTTTCCACCACAAAATCCGAATACCCATTGTTTTTTTGAAATATATCCATTCCCCTACATACGCCTAAACTGATTAATATTAATCAGCCCCAAATTAGCCCCAAAATTAGCCCCAAATACGTTCATTTTCATGCATTATCTTGCAATGCCAAGAAAAACAAAAAAGCCCTGAAACCTTGATATATCAAGGTTTTTAAGGCTTTTAATGCTATGCTTTGCAAAGCGAATTTCCTAACGAGAGTAGAACTCAACGATAAATGCTTCATTAATTTCTGGCGGAAGCTCTGAACGCTCAGGAAGGCGAGTCAAAGTTCCTTCAAGCTTTTCTGGATCAAAAGAAACATAGTCAGGAACAAAGTTTGTTGCTTCAACAGATTCTTTGATGATCGCAAGATTTTTAGATTTTTCACGTACACTCACAACTTGGCCCGGGTTTACTTTGTAGGATGGAATATCCACGCGGCGTCCATCTACAAGAATGTGTCCGTGATTCACTAGCTGGCGAGCTTGGCGGCGAGTACGAGCCAAACCAAGGCGGTAAACGATGTTATCCAGGCGTTGTTCAAGAAGGATCATGAAGTTTACACCGTGTTTTCCTTGCATTTTGCCGGCTTTAACAAAAGTGTTTTTGAACTGGCGCTCCGTAACTCCGTACATATGACGAAGCTTTTGCTTTTCTTGCAACTGAAGTCCATATTCAGATTGCTTTTTACGTTGGTTAGGACCATGTTGTCCTGGCGCATATGGGCGCTTTTCTAATTCTTTTCCGGTTCCGCTCAGTGAAATTCCGAGACGGCGGGAAATTTTCCAGCTTGGGCCGGTATAACGAGCCATAGAAGACTCCTCCTTAGGTTTTATTTTGTTGTAAAATAAAAACCGTTACGTGAATACAATGCTGGGTATTTTGTTTTCATGCACCTTCGCCCTAGCAGCAGCGGGTTACGCGATACACCTCATCCTGAGGAACAAAATACGGTCAACATCCTATTCATCAAGGCTGCATTTATTTTACACACAGAGAGTATTATACGGACCCCTCCGGCAAAAGTCAAGAACGTATTCCATTAATAGCAAATTAAGCAAAAATATGTCGAGATATTTTCGAAGGAATTGTGCGGGTTGAAGTTGAATAAGTGAAGTAAGTCAAATGAACCATACGATACTATCGTAGTAGAGGCCAGAAGGCAGACATTGTTTTAAAAAGGGAGGGCCCACAATGTCCGGACACATAGGAAAAACAAAGGAATCAATTTTGGAAGCGGCCGTAGAATTATTTACGAGCAAAGGTTTCAAGGGGACAACCATCCGTGATATTGCAGGCAGGGCTAAAGTAAATCCTGCCAATATTTCCTATTATTATCATGGGAAACAGGGGTTGTTGGAAGCTTGTCTTATCAGCTTTTTTGAACCTTACCTATCTTTGTTGGAGGAAGAAAAGAGAAAGATTGACTGGGAGGATCCGGAGATCTGCCTGCACAGGGCCATTAGAAAAGTCCTTGTTTTTCAAAGTGAGCAACATTTGCTGTCTCGGCTTGTGTGGAGGGAGATCACCATTGATTCACAAGTGGCTCGTGAAATTATTGCTTCCTATTTGATGCAGGAAAGGTATTACTTTAAAGCGTTGACCTCTGCGGCAATGGGAGGGAAATCACCTTCACTCCCTGTCAGCATGTTGATTATCCAACTAAAAGGAATGCTCACTGCTCCTTTTTTAAACAGCCAGTATATTAGTGAAGTATGGGGGATGCATCCTAAAGAATCCTATTTTATCGAAAAGTATTATGAGTCGATTATCGAATGGCTCCAAACGGCACTGCATGTTCAAAAAAATGCCTTGTATATTGCCCGGCCTCCAGCGCCGGTAATCAGGACTGTTTAGGAATGGCTGCCCCTCAATGGGGGCAGCTTTTCTTTGTAAATGATAAAGATACAGGAGAAGACCGTAGTTGAAAAGTCATAGGGACACTTTTGACGGGGCTGTAGCTGATGTACCGCAAGTTATTTGAAAGTGTTGCATTATATGAGGAATATCAGCTGCATGGGTGTGACAGACTCCTTACCAAAAACCCGCTTTTGATTGTACCTTAGGCCGTGCCTGATGCTTTTCTCAAAAAACCGTAGAAAAATTGCATTTATACGTCAAAAATTGTCGTTGTCATGGTATCATAGAAAGAAATAATCTGATTACAAATGACTTGATATATATATGTTTCGGCTGAACGATGGAAGGAGCAGGGGACTATACATGAAATACGGTGTTGAAATCGTCATCAGTGCAATCATCTTGGTCATCATCATGTTTATTATTGGATATATGATACGGAAAAAGTATTATAAAGAAATTGATATTCTGGATGCCAGGAAAATGGAGCTCATGAACAAGCCGGTCGTTGAAGAGCTGACGAAAGTGAAACAACTGAACCTGGCCGGCAAAACGGAAGAAATGTTTGAGAATTGGCGCCAAACGTGGGATAACATTATTACTGTCCAATTGCCGCATATTGATGAGTTACTGTTTGAAGCTGAAGAAGCAACGGATAAGTTTCTTTTTAAAAAAGTGAAAGAAACGCGCGAGCAGATCGAAAAAGAACTGACAGAAATCCATGAGCAGATCCAACAAATTTTAGAGGAATTAAAAGAGCTGACCGAGAGTGAGGAACAAAGCAGAACCAATATCGAAAGCTTGAGGGAAGAATATCATTCGGCCAAAAAACGGTTGTTGACCGAGTCCCATCGGTTTGGTAAAGCGGCAAATAAGCTGGAAGAAATGCTGAAATCTGCAGAGGAGAAAATGTTAGCTTATGAAAAGCTGGCGGAAGAAGGGGACTACATAGAAGCTCGAAAAGTCGTTGAGGCCCTTTCCGAAGATATAGCAAAAGTCTCGTATCGAATGGAAAAGCTGCCGGATCTACTGACTGACTGTCAAACCATTATCCCTTCCCAACAAGACGAGCTTGTTCATGGATATAAAGAGATGCTAGAACAAGGCTATGTTCTGGATCATATTCAAATGGAGACCATGATGGACAAAATGAACAAGGAATTGGAAACGTACACGGAGTTTCTGATGCAAACAGAAGTGGATGAAGTTGCTGATGGGCTGGAAGAAATTAAAGAACAGCTCGATTCAATATATGACCTGCTTGAAAAAGAAGTATATGCGAGGCATCATGTACTCCAGCAAAATGAGCAGACAGAAGCCTATATGAACAAATTGCTGAAGGCCAACGAGGAGTTGAAATTTGAGACGGAGATCGTGCAGGAAAGCTATCAGCTGTTTGATCATGATTTGGATGTACCTCATGATCTTGATGAAAGATTGCATGAATTAATGAGGAGATATGAGCTGCTTAAAGCGAAATTACAGGAAGACCAATCTGCCTTTTCCTCATTGAGCGAGGAATTAGATGATATTGAAAGCGGGCTGGAAGAATTGGAAAAGAAACAACTGCTTTTTGCCGAACGTCTGCAAAGCTTGCGCAAAGATGAGCTGGAGGCAAGGGAACAAATTACTGCATTGAAGAAAAAAGTAAGTGATATTGTCAGGCTCGTTCAAAAAAGCAGGATGCCCGGGCTTCCCAATGATATCGAAGCGTTGTATGAGCAGGCATCTGAGCAAATTGACGATGTTTTCCGAAGCCTACTTGAAAAACCTTTGAGCATGAAGTCGGTCCAAAATCATTTGCTGGAAGCAACGGATACGGTGGAGCATTTGTACAGCCGTACAGAAGAACATATTGAAAACGCCCGATTTGCCGAGCATGTGATCCAGTACGGAAACCGTTATAGAGCGGAGAACCCTCAGTTAAGGGCTGAACTTGACAAAGCTGAGGCAGCGTTCCGCAATTATGAATACCGTGCTTCATTGGAACAGGCCGCTGCTGCAGTGGAAAAAGTAGAGCCCGGTGCCTTGAAAAAAATTGAAGAAATGTTTAACGAGGAAATTCCTGTGTGACCAATGTTGGAGCGTGCCGTGCCCTTCTAGGAGAGGAACCGGTACGCTCCAAACTTCATATAAGCGCTCCAGTATCCCCAAACATGTAAATCTCCAATAGTAGGTTCTGAATATATGGGATGTTTCCCATATCCCGACGTAATCAGATGTCTCCTGCACCTAACGTTCGTCACCATCTTCAAAACTTTTACAGTCATTTCATATTTCATTCAGTTTGTTCATGTGTTATTATGTATGATTGATTATATTATGAACAAGTTAGCGGGTGGCCCATAAATGATTTATTTTGATAATAGTGCAACAACCAGACCCTATGACGATGTGGTTGAGTCATTTGCTCAAGTAAGCCGGAATTTCTTCGGAAACCCATCTTCCCTTCATGCACTGGGGGGAAAGGCAGAGCAATTGTTGACAACAGCGCGTGAACAAATTGCGAAATTGGCGGGGGTCCACGCCAATGAGGTGTATTTTACCTCCGGCGGTTCCGAAAGCAATAATCTTGCGATTAAAGGAACGGCTTTTATGCATCACGGAAGAGGAAATCATATTATTACTACGAGTGTCGAACATCCTTCAGTAAAAGAAGCGTGCGAACAGCTCCGAATGAGCGGATTTGAAATAACCTATATAGATGTAGATCAAAATGGCCGGGTGTCGGCGGATGATGTAATTGGCGCTGTCACTGATCAAACCATTCTTGTCTCCGTTATGCATGTCAATAATGAAGTGGGTACGATTCAGCCCATTCAGGAAATTGGCCAACGATTAAGAAAGTTTCCGAAAGTAATTTATCATGTGGACAATGTTCAAGGTGCAGGTAAGGTACCGCTTGATATATACGATGCTCAAATTGATTTGTGCACGTTCTCTGCCCATAAATTTCACGGCTTGAAAGGAACCGGATTTCTATTTGTGAAAAATGGTATCAACCTTACTCCTCTCATATCTGGAGGAAAGCAGGAGAGGAAACTGAGGAGCGGAACAGAAAATGTTGCCGGTATTGTTGCTATGGCAAAGGCATTCCGTATGGCAGAAGATCAAAGACGGGAGAATACAGAACAGCTGGTACAGATACGGGATTATATCATCCGGGAGCTGGAAATACTCCCGGGCCTTGTTGTTCACACGCCAAACGCCAAGGCGGCACCGCATATCGTCAATGCTTCGGCCGTAGGGTTAAAAGGGGAAGTGATTGTTCATGCACTTGCTGAGAAAGATATATTTATCTCAACTACCAGCGCCTGCTCTTCAAAGGATAAAACCCCCAGCGGTACGTTAGCAGCGATGGGCGCAACAGACGAAGAGCTAACAGGAGCCATCCGGATCAGCCTCTCTTATGAAAACACAATGGAAGAAGCTGAACAGATGGTGACAACGCTCAAACAGATCCTGGAAAAATTAAATCAAGTAATGAGGCGAAATCAATGAAATATGACAGAATATTGATTAGATATGGAGAGCTGACCTTAAAAGGAAGGAACCGAAAGTTTTTTGTCAGAAAACTGAGGGATAACATCAAAATGAAACTGCGCGAGTTTCCTGAAGCACGGATTGAAACCACACATGACAGGATGTATGTTCTGCTGAACGGAGAACCATATGATCCGGTCAAGCAAAAGCTTTCTTTTGTTTTTGGAATCCAGTCTTTCAGCCCGGCCATTCAGACCGAAAAAAATATAGAAGAAATTAAAAAGGCGGCCTTGGAAGTGATCAAAAAGTCGCATCAACCAGGGGGTACATTCAAAGTTTCCGCACGTCGTTCAGATAAAACATTTGAATATGACACGAATCAATTAAATCAAATCATTGGGGCGCATATTTTAACCCATATGGAGGACATTAGTGTTGATGTGAAAAAACCTGATATTGATGTGCTTGTAGAAATTAGGAGTGAAGCCGCCTATATATCCGGCGAAGTGGTTCAAGGCCAGGGAGGGTTTCCTGCCCGGTCGTCAGGAAAAGGAATCCTTATGCTTTCCGGGGGGATTGACAGTCCCGTAGCCGGATATCTTGCCATGAAGCGGGGAGTTGATATTGAGGCGGTACATTTCCACAGTCCTCCCTATACAAGCGAGAGAGCCAAACAGAAAGTTATCGATATTGCGGCAAAGCTCGCTCAATTTTCCGGCAGGATCAAAGTTCATATCGTGCCATTTACTCAGATTCAAGAGAAAATCCATGAAAAAATCCCCGAAGGCTACACCATGACTTCTACCCGTCGTATGATGCTTCGTATAGCTGATGTTCTGCGACAGAAAAATGATGCACTGGCTATTTTTAACGGAGAAAGTCTTGGCCAGGTTGCAAGCCAAACGATGGAGAGTATGGTGGCGATCAATGAGGTAACGAATACACCCATACTGCGTCCTCTCATTGCAATGGATAAAACGGATATCATCAAAATTGCAAATGAGATTGATACGCTGGAGATTTCCAATAGACCTTACGAAGATTGCTGTACAATTTTTACGCCTCCTGCGCCTAAAACAAAACCTAAAACCGAAAAAATTGTTGCTTTTGAAAGCAAGTTTGATTGGAATCCATTGCTGGCCAAAGCGGTAGAAGAAACAGAAACAATCGTGATCAAAGACAATCGATTGGAGAAGACCGGCCAGCAAGATTTTGATTTATTTTAGAGTGGCTCCGTTGTTTCCTATGATTAGGAAGAATTACCAACTTTTTATTGAATGATGCCATGTGTTTTCGCACAATATAGGCTTACAAGGAGGTGAAAACACATGGCAAACAACAACAGCAACCAAATCCTTGTTCCAGGAGCAGAGCAGGCAATCGACCAAATGAAAATTGAAATTGCACAAGAATTTGGCGTTAACCTTGGTGCAGACACTACTTCTCGCGCTAACGGTTCTGTAGGTGGTGAAATCACCAAGCGCCTTGTATCCATGGCTCAACAACAAATGGGCGGAGGATTACAATAACAAATTAAATAAATTTGGCTAGAAAAAGCGGGGCATTGTCCCCGCTTCTTTATGTTTCCAATATCCAACAAAAGTTTTCCGCGTCATTGTAACTTTCAGTATTTTCTTATATAATAAAGTTATTTCGAAAACCTAAATATTGGAGATCAGGCCAATGAATAAGTATCGCGAAGGAATTGGAAATACGGTTATAGCGTATGTCATGTGGGGCTTCTTGCCTATATACTGGAAGCTGTTAGATCAAGTTCCCCCAGGTGAGGTATTGGCACAAAGAATTTTTTGGTCCTTTGGTTTTATGCTTCTATTGCTGTGGATAGGAAATAGGGTATCTTCATTTAAAAGCAGTCTCAAGCTAATAACCGAACAACCAAAAGCCATGCTTTCCCTTCTGTCTGCATCAATTTTAATCAGTTTGAATTGGCTCATATTTATTTGGGCAGTCAATGTGGGAAAAATTATTGAAACAAGCCTTGGTTATTACATAAATCCACTGATCAGCATTGTATTGGGCGTAGTATTATTAAAAGAAAAGTTATTGCGGACCCATATGGCAGCTTTTTTCCTTGCCTTGGCGGGTGTTCTATTTCTTACAGTTGCGTATGGGGAAGTCCCATGGATCTCATTGGGTTTAGCTCTTACCTTCGGATTTTACGGCCTAATCAAAAAATCGATTCCTTTTGATTCGTCTGTAGGGTTAACTTTGGAGACCATGGTTGTGACACCTATGGCGCTCGGTTATCTTATTATCCTATTCTTAAAGGGAGGGAATGTATCTTTTTCAGGGGATGTAAGGACGGACCTTCTTGTTATCGTATCCGGAGTAGCCACAGCTTTGCCCTTACTGTTTTTTGCAAAAGGTGTTCAAAAGGTGCCATTATATTTAATGGGATTTCTGCAATACATCGCACCCACCATCATGCTTTTTTCCGGGGTGTTTCTATACAATGAACCCTTCGGAACAGATCGTTTCATCGGGTTTACCTTGATCTGGTCAGCTTTATTGATTATTTCACTCTCTTCAATCAAATGGTCCTCATTATCTGCGAAGAAGCGGGACAAAATTGCATAAAGGAAGTGAAGGATCAAGGCCACCGGGATTTTTACCGGATGGCCTTTAAACTTCTATAAAAAAGTTCTCTTTACTTTTTCCCAGTAGGAGTTGTTTTTCAGTTTGACCGTTTGTATGGTTTTGTTACTTAAACGTATATTGACTTCCTTTACATGCTGAATGCTCATTGCTTCATTATCCATACCCATGGTCGGGTAGTCATTTCCTTCTTGGGCGACCTTCAGTGATAACGTACGGCCCTTGCTTAATAAAAATGGAGAGCCCAGTGTACGGTATCGGTTGCTGTTTAAAGACGCCATTTCATTGACCTGCAGACAGGGGAGAAGAGGGTCCACGACAGCCCCTCTGACCGATTTGCTGTAAGCGGTGCTTCCTGTTGGTGTAGCAATGACCATTCCGTCGCCTCGGAAAGTTTCAAAGTGAAGATCATCAATAAACACATCGAGGACCAATGTTTTAATGATGGCGGAGCGTATAGTAAATTCGTTTAGACAATAAAAGGGTGACTCCCCGTCGATCTTGACCTCGATGACAGGATACTTTCTCACCTCTGCCTGCTCCATGTTCATGGCTTCTTCTACTTCAGACAAATGATCAATTTGAAAATCACAATAAAGACCGCGAAAACGGTCATCATCTATGCCCAAATATAAAACATCCTGGCGAAACCCGGTCCTGCGCACGGCCTGAAGGAATGTTCCATCTCCGCCGATGCTTGCAACGATATCTGCATCTTCCGCATTTTCAACAATTGTAAATCCGTGTTTTTGTACAATATGTTGAAGATCTGCCACTTTTTCTGCAAGCCTAGGATCATTTTGATAAAAAATATGTTTGTAAAAAAAGAAGATTTTTTTTCCGGTTTCTTTCATTCAAATGCCTCCTGCGAGCCCATTCGGAGTTCTTTCTTAACGACTCTCTATTTGATACAATGAGGTTTATGTTTACCAGTTTACCACGAATGTGAAACTCTTAAAAACATTCATCCGTATACAAAAGAGGAAGGGAGGAATTTTTTTTGAACGGAAAAAGGTGGGCAGCACTGGGAATTGCTGCAGGAGTGTTTATTATTTCAGTCATCATTAATATGGCGAGCGCAATGGTTTTTGGTGATTTCACAAAAGTATTTGAAGAAAATATGATGGGAAGCCAAAAGTTTAAAGAGGAAGTGGTGGAATCAGGAAATCCTCTGGAAAGAATTGCTGTTCTTGAAGTAGACGGAGTCATTCAAGATACTGGCAATGAACCCCCTTATTTTTCTTCTCCGGGTTATTCCCACAGAAATTTCATGGAACAGCTCGATCAAATCAAGGAGGACAATAGTGTGAAAGGGATCGTTCTCCGTGTAAATTCTCCGGGTGGAGGTACAAACGAATCAGCAGAATTGCGCCAAAAAATTGTAGAAATTCGGGAGGAGACCAAGAAGCCGGTCTATGTTTCCATGGGGGCGATGGCAGCATCCGGAGGCTACTACATATCTGCTCCGGCTGATAAAATTTATGCCAGTCCCGAAACTTTGACGGGATCATTGGGGGTTATTATGCAAGGCGTGAATTACAGTGAGCTGACCGATAATATCGGTATTGACTTTATGACCATCAAAAGCGGAAAATATAAAGATATTATGAGCGGACACCGGAAAATGACAGAGGAAGAAGTGGAAATTTTAGAAAGCATGCTGACAAACTCCTATAATGAATTTGTCAGAATCATTGCCGAAGGCCGTGACATGCCTGAAGACAGGGTTCGCGAATTGGCTGACGGACGCGTATATGATGGCAGACAGGCTAAGGAATTGGATTTAATTGATGAATTCGGCTATACAGACGATGTAATTGAAGCAATGAAAAAAGATTACGAGCTGGAGGAGGCCGAGGTATTCAAGTATTCCTCGTCCGCAGGATGGGGATCTCTCTTGACCATGACGGCGCAGAAGTTTTCCGGCGGATCCGAGATGGGAGAACTGATCAATAAGTTATCCACGCCTAACTCGCCAAGAATGATGTATTTATACGCTCAATGATGGAGGTGTTTTACAATGGATGAGATCCATACAGAAGCAGAGGATACTAAGATGAAAGTAGAGCTGCCGCCTGCCCCCTATGCGGGCTTCTGGATGAGATTTTGGGCTTATCTGCTAGACCTTGTCATCATTTCAAGCATTAACGGGATTCTTGTGAAACCAGTTTTTCGCGCATTTGATGCAGATTTGGCTGGCGGTGGAATCTTTACTCCTTATCATATCGCCAGTGCGCTGATTTTTTATCTGTATTTTGTTTTGATGACAAAGTTTTTCAGTCAAACCCTTGGGAAGATGGTATTTGGTTTAAAAGTCATTCCCTTGGATGCAGAAAAGTTACATTGGAGTACGGTTATTTTCAGAGAATGGATTGGACGTTATATTTCAGCAACGATTTGGATTTTATATGCAGTTGCTGCTTTTACCCCCAAAAAGCAGGCCCTGCATGATATGTTTGCTGATACCGCCGTTGTACATGAAAGAAAGGCAGCAGCCCATCAACCCGCTTATTCGTAAGCGGGTTTATTTTTTGGAGAATTTGGAGAGACTTGTAACCGGAGGTCTGCCATGGTAGGGAGTCTGTTATTTCTAATGTTGATGGTGCTGGTGATCCTGGCCGGATTGCTGCTTTTGTCCAGAGTTTCATTAACTGTACAAATGAGAATTCAAAATCTTTCCTATTGGAAAGTAGACATTCAAGTCAAGGCATTCGGAGGACTGATCAGAATCAAACGTTCATGGGATATAAAGGAGTATCTGTCTCATGTATTTGATGATGAAGAGGAATCAGGTTCTTGGATACATAAATGGATACATAAGCGGGATGACCTGCAGGAGGACCGCATGTTCAGTTATTTAAAAGGGCCTGTGCTGAACTCTGCGAAAGAGCTGACCATCCACTTCCTAAACTGGCATTCGGGAGCCGGAACCGGTGATGCCGCCGTAACCGGAAGGCTTGCCGGCATTGTCTGGGCCGTAAAAGGAGCAATGGAAGCCTGGCTGAAACAACATATTTCCATGAGAAAGACACCTGATTTAAAGTTTGTTCCATCCTTTCAAGCCCGGCAATTTACATCCGAGCTATCGTGTATGGTATCCATCCGAACAGGAAAAGCTATTGTGGTGATACACGATTTATATAAGCAATGGAAGACTTTTCGCAGGAGGGATGATAGTGGAACATCCAATCAAAGGGTTAATGACAACAGCGATGGAAAATTTGAAGGAAATGATCGACGTGAATACGATCGTTGGAGATCCGGTTGAAACACCGGATGGCGGTGTAATTTTAACAGTATCCAAAGTAGGATTTGGATTTGCTGCCGGCGGCAGTGAATTTTCTGCAGGGGGAGGCTCATCTTCTATGGACTCCTCTGAAGAAGAAACGTCTGAGCTGCCTTTTGGCGGCGGAAGCGGTGGAGGGGTTTCTATTACTCCGATTGCTTTTTTGGTTGTGAATTCGCAGGGTGTCAACATGCTTCGTTTGGACCAGAGTTCTCAATTGCTTGAAAGAATGATCGACATGGCGCCTGTTGCGATTGATAAAATTCAGATGATCATGAAAAACGGGCAGTCCGGACAGTCCAGCGATCATCGAGCGTTTGACAGACAACAGCTGGATTACGATATTTAATTATATTGACAATGTTTTCCTTGCTATTCCATGCAAATTCCTGGATGATGTAAGAAAAGGACAAGGAGGAATGTTGCATGCCAGATGTAACTTTTATCGGAAACCCGATTACTTTGGAAGGAAACGAAGTAAAGCCGGGAGACAAAGCTCCGGACTTTACTGTATTAAATCAAGATCTCGAAGAGGTAAAATTAAGTGATTTTTCGGGTGTACGGGTCATCAGTGTTGTTCCATCAGTGGATACAGGAGTATGTGCAGCACAGACAAAACGTTTTAATGAAGAAGCGGCGCTTGAAAACGCAACCATCTTGACGATTTCTGCTGACCTGCCTTTTGCTCAAAAGCGCTGGGCTGAAGAAAATGGACTAAGCCAGGCAAAGATCTTTTCCGATCATCGAGAACTTTCATTCGGCGAGGCATATGGTGTTGTGATGAAGGAGCTTAGACTTTTGGCACGCAGTGTATTTGTGATCGACAGCAACGATCAAATTACCTATGTAGAATACGTAAGTGAAGGTACCAATCACCCTGATTATGAATCGGCTATCGAGGCCGCAAAGAATGCACAATAACAAATGCTCCCGGTAGTTTCCGGGGGTTTTTTCTTGTTTCAGGTGATGGACATCGATAAAATATAGGAAGAAGTTTGTTGACGGGGTGGAAATGTATTGAATAAGAATAAAATGCCGGTTGAAAAGTTATTTTCGCTGTTCAATGATACAGCGGAAATACTGCAGGAAGAATTACATTGTACATATTTGGAAGCTTTAGCAGAAACAGGTGAAAATATTTTTCAGCAACAAGTTATGCAGGAAGTCAGTGAAATTGCCAAAAAAAGACTGGATAAAAAATACGAGGAAGTGCCGCTGGCGGCCTACAGCAGTGAGGAAATTCGAAGATCTTATCAATTTGCCATTTTAAAAGGCATGAAAGAGCATGTTCAGTCAAATCATCAAATGACCCCTGACACTATTGGTTTTTTTATCAATTATTTGATTGGCAAGTTTATGGAAGGAAAAAAAGAGATGTCCATATTGGATCCTGCGATAGGAACCGGCAACTTGCTGATGACCATTTTAAATGGCCAGGGGCAGGATGTTTACATGGAAGCATATGGAGTGGATGTGGACGACCTGCTGATCAAGCTCGCCTATATAGGTGCTAACCTCCAAATGCAGGCCGTTGAACTGTTTAATCAAGACGCTCTTCAGCCCCTCTTTATTGATCCGGTCGATGTGGTAGTCTGTGATTTACCGGTAGGCTATTATCCGGATGATGCCAATGCGGAGAATTATACTTTGAAAAAAGACGAAGGTCATTCTTATGCACATCATTTATTAATAGAACAAAGCCTGAGACATACAAAACCCGGCGGTTATTTATTCTTCCTGATTCCCAACAATTTGTTTGAGAACGAGGAAGCTCGCAGGTTACACGAATATTTAAAGGACACGGCATATATTCAGGCTGTACTGCAGCTGCCACTTTCGATGTTTGCAACGGACCAGACGGCTAAAAGCATATTTGTTTTGCAAAAGAAAAAGCCCGGTGTAAAGCAGCCGAAGGAAGTTCTTCTTGCTGCTTTTCCAAAGTTGTCCAATAAAGAAGCGATGGACCGGATGTTGGTGAAGATGGAAAAATGGTTTATAGAAAACAAATAAAAGGATGATCAGGTTGTCAAATGTATTAGCTGTCAATGCGGGAAGTTCTTCAATTAAATTCCAGCTGTTTCAAATGCCTGAGGAAACAGTGGTCGCTAAAGGGCTCATAGAACGGATCGGTCTTCCGGGCTCTTTGCTGTCAATGACTGTGAATGGTGAACGATTTAAAGAAGAGCTGGACATCCCGAACCATGGAGAAGCCACAGGTTTGCTATTGGACCGGCTGGTGACAAATGGCGCACTTCAGTCTTTTAAGGATTTGGATGGAGTCGGCCACAGGGTGGTTCATGGAGGAGAGAAGTTCCATGATTCCGTTCTAATCACGGAAAGGACGTTAAAAGACATCGAGGAACTAGTTGAACTCGCTCCTCTTCACAATCCGGCCAATATCACAGGGATTAAAGAATTCCAAAAAGTTCTCAAAGATGTACCGCAGACAGCTGTTTTTGACACGGCGTTTCATCAAACCATGCCTGAAAGTTCCTACCTATACAGTTTGTCCTATGATTATTACCGGAAGTACGGAATACGGAAATATGGATTTCATGGGACATCCCATAAATATGTTTCACAAAGAGCTGCTGAAATATTAGATCGGCCCCTGGAACAGCTCCGGCTCATATCCTGCCACTTGGGAAATGGAGCCAGTATTGCTGCAATCAAAGGGGGGAAATCCATTGATACTTCCATGGGTTTTACGCCGCTTGCAGGTGTGACCATGGGGACGAGGTCCGGAAACATCGACCCGGCGCTTATTCCGTTTTTAATGGAAAAGACGGGAAAAAATGCGGATGAAATCCTTGATATTTTAAATAAAAAGTCTGGAATGCTTGGTCTGTCCGGTTTTTCGAGTGACCTGAGGGATATAGAACTTGAAGCAGAAAAAGGGAACCATCGTGCAGAGTTGGCATTGGACATTTTTGCTGATCGGATTCATAAATATCTGGGTTCATACGCTGCACGAATGTCCGGTGTAGATGCCATTATTTTTACTGCCGGAATAGGTGAAAACAGCAGCTTTATCCGTGAAAAAGTGTTAAATGGACTTCAGTTTATGGGGGTTTACTGGGACCCCGATTTAAATAAAATTACCGGGAGAGAGGCTTTCTTAAATTACTCCTATTCCCCCGTGAAAGTTTTGGTCATTCCGACGAATGAAGAAATTATGATTGCCAGAGATGTTATGCGGATCATTTCTTCTTAGACTGGTATGTTGGTATAATTAGGGAAATACTGGAGGGATGGCATTGGAATGGACGAAAAGAGATGAACAAGTATGGGAAGATTTGCAGGAATGGCGTCAGACTCTATTCGAGTATGAATCAACAGATCTTGAAAATGCTTATGACAAATGGGTAGAGCAGGCTTTCTCGATGCTCCCTGATTCTTTGCAAATCCAATTTTTTGAAAAATTGGATGGATGGCTCTTTCATTTAAACGCACTTTTGAGGGAATCTCCCCTGCAAGCTGATGCGGAGGAGCACATTTTGCAGACAGCCCGCTCCATGAACAGCAATATACATACATTTGAGGATATAAGAAGCAGCCTTTCTGTTGACCAGCTGACATTTATGGCGGAACAGCACGCCATAAGACACCGCCTTTATTCATTCGCACAAGGGGGATTGGCCGGATCAGGGAAGTCTATCTTAATTGGAAGCGATTTAGTTTCAATGGCAGTAATTAATTTGCGTGCAATCCAACTGATGGCCATGTCGTTTGGATACCGTGTCCAGTCCCCGTCCGGTTTATTGGAAACCTTAAAAGTTTTCCATACGGCAACATTGCCGGAAAGACTGAAAATGTTCGGATGGGAAGATTTAATCAATGATTTACAAAAAGGGGACGAGGAGTTTTATTATGATCAGCCTGAACGGCTGACAGATTCTTCCTGGTTGGATGAGCCTTTAAAACATGTGTTGAAAGCAACCCTCATGATGTCAATGGCCAAGAAAAAAACATCAGGGCTGCCTCTTGCGTCAATCGCCATTGGGGCGGGATTTAATTACAAGACGACAAGAAGAATTACAGACTTTACATTGAAATACTATCAATTTAAGCATCTATTGGTTAAAAGCGGTGATATCAGATGAGTGTACATGAGCACAAACAGCATGCTCCCGAGTCAGTGAACTGTGCAGTGATTACAGTCAGTGATACACGGACAGAAGAAACAGATAAAAGCGGTAAATTAATGAAGAGTCTGCTTCAGGAACATGGCCATGAAATTGGTTATTACCGCATTGTAAAAGATGATGAGGCGTCCATTTCGTCGGCTTTTAAGGAAGCGGCGGAGAAACAGGCAGTCCAAGCTATCTTAATGAATGGTGGAACCGGGATAGCCAAACGGGACATAACGATTGAAACCATTTCTGCTTTTTTTGAAAAAGAAATTGTAGGTTTTGGAGAACTGTTTCGCATGATTAGTTATCAAGAGGACATCGGCCCGGCAGCAATCATGTCCAGAGCGGCTGCAGGTACTTATAAAGGGAAAGCGATATTTGTTACACCTGGGTCCAGCGGGGCAGTCCGGACGGCGATGGAAAAATTGATCCTGCATGAGCTGGGGCACGTGGTCAGAGAATTACAGAAATGATAAAGAACCGTTGAGCAGGCGCTCGGCGGTTTTTTATATCATGCCAACTGTCCCTGAAGTAATCAATGGGATCTAAGTGTAAGAATGGTCGCCAAGGAAGGTCCAAGGCGACCAAACGGGTGGAGTAAGCTTGAAATTGGTCGCATAGGAAGGTCCAATGAGCCTAAATATAGTGTGGGAACTTGAGCTGGTTCGCCCAGAAGACATGTCGCCCAAACATGGGGTGTAAGTATAGAATTGGTCGCATAGGAAGGTCCAAGGCTCCCAACCATGTGGAGTAAGTATGGTATTGGTCGCCAAGGAAGGTTCAAGGAGCCCAAACGGGTGGAGTAAGCTTCGAATCGGTCTTCAAAAATGTTCAATGCATTGGCCGTCAAGTAAGGTTCGAGAAAACCCCCAACCATTCAGTACTTGATTGGAAAAGGTTGTCCAGAAACCCAAGATCCCAAGCAGGGAGCAGAAATTAAAGTTTACGAAATCTTCATCCCTTATTTTTATACATTTTTATGAATAAAGTATTGAATGAGAAAAAAATGTATGGTATTATCCTTATATTATATGATTAAAAATTAATTGTTTTGTATAATAATACATCCACCTACGGAGGTTTTTTTACATGAAGAAGAAAGTTGTTATGGCTTATTCCGGCGGTTTAGATACATCAGTAGCAGTAAAGTGGTTTATTGATCAAGGGTATGAAGTTATTGCGTGCTGTCTCGATGTTGGTGAAGGTAAAGACCTGGACTTTGTTAAAGAAAAAGCATTGAAAATGGGTGCGGTAAAGAGCTATGTGATTGATGCAAAAGAAGAGTTTGCGCAGGAATTTGTTCTGCCTGCATTACAGGCCCACGCAATGTATGAAAATAAATATCCGCTTGTTTCTGCCTTGTCCAGACCATTGATCTCCAAAAAGCTTGTGGAAGTAGCTGAGCAGGAAAAGGCAGATGCGGTGGCACATGGATGTACAGGGAAAGGTAACGACCAAGTTCGATTTGAGGTTTCCATTAAAGCATTGAATCCGGATTTGGAAGTGTTAGCACCGGTTCGTGACTGGAGCTGGTCCCGTGAAGAAGAAATTGAGTACGCAAAAGAAAAAGGTGTTCCGATCCCAATCGATTTGGACAGCCCTTATTCCGTTGATCAAAATTTATGGGGAAGAAGCAATGAGTGCGGAATTTTGGAAGATCCATGGGCGGCACCTCCAAAAGATGCATACGATCTGACAGCAGAATTGGAAGATACTCCTGATGAGCCTGAAGTGATCGAAATTGAATTCGAAAAGGGAGTTCCCGTTGCAATTGACGGAAAGAAATATAAGCTGAGTGATTTAATTCTACTCTTAAATTCAGTTGCAGGAAAACATGGCATCGGAAGAATCGACCATGTTGAAAACAGGCTTGTCGGTATAAAATCTCGTGAAATCTATGAATGCCCCGGAGCTGTCACTTTGCTGACTGCCCACAAAGAATTGGAAGACCTGACATTGGTGAAAGACATCGGCCATTTCAAGCCGGTAGTCACTCAAAAATTGACGGAATTGATTTATGAGGGCTTATGGTTCTCTCCGTTGACTTCTGCGCTTCAGTCTTTCCTGAAAGACATCCAGCAATACGTCAACGGTACAGTACGCGTGAAGCTGTTCAAGGGACATGCAATTGTAGAAGGAAGAAAATCTCCTAATTCACTCTACAATGAAAGGCTCGCAACTTATACTTCCGATGACGAGTTTGATCAATCAGCCTCTGTCGGCTTTATTAAGCTCTGGGGATTGCCGACTGAAGTTCACAGCCAAGTGAATAAAAAGGACGCTGTCAAGCAATGAAAAAATTATGGGGAGGCCGTTTTTCCAAGACGCCAGAGCAGTGGATTGAGGAATTTGGGGCCTCCATTTCCTTTGACCAGCAGTTAGTTATGGAAGATATTGAAGGCTCCCTTGCCCATGTTAAAATGCTTGGCAAAACCGGTATTCTGGCACAGGAAGAAAGCGAACAGATACAAGCCGGCCTTTTGAAGTTAAAAGAAAAAGCACAAGCTGGAGAACTGGAATATTCTGTCTCAGAAGAAGATATCCACTTGAACCTTGAGAAAATGCTCATCGAAGAAATTGGCCCTGTGGGAGGAAAGCTCCATACCGGGAGAAGCCGTAATGACCAAGTGGCAACAGACATGCACCTGTATTTGAAAAAACAGGTCAACATCATTATGGATCATATTCAAGAATTACAGGCTGCACTGATTGAACAGGCAGAAAAAAATGTGGAGACCATTTTGCCCGGCTATACACATTTGCAGAGGGCACAGCCTGTTTCATTTGCCCATCATTTGCTTGCCTATTTCTGGATGTTGGAACGTGATAAACAGCGTTTTGAAGAAAGTTTAAAGAGAATAGACATATCTCCGCTTGGTGCCAGCGCCTTGGCTGGAACTACTTTTCCAATCGACCGCCACTATTCGGCAAAACTTCTTGGCTTTTCTGATGTCTATGCGAATAGTATGGATGCTGTCAGTGACCGTGATTTTATTGTGGAGTTTTTGAGCAACTCTGCTCTTGCGATCACTCATTTAACGAGACTGGCTGAGGAAATCATCCTTTGGTCAAGCAAGGAGTTCAGTTTTATTGAATTGGATGATACTTATGCGACAGGGAGCAGCATCATGCCGCAAAAGAAAAACCCGGATATGGCAGAATTGATCAGGGGAAAAAGCGGGAGAGTGTTCGGCAATCTGATTTCTATGCTGACGGTTTTAAAAGGGCTGCCGATGACGTATAACAAGGATATGCAGGAAGATAAAGAGGGCATGTTCGATACAGTCCATACCATGGTGGGATCACTGAAAATTTTTTCGGGAATGATTAGGACCATGACGGTGAATACAGATGTGATGAAGGAAGCGGTCAACAAGGATTTCTCCAACGCGACGGAACTGGCTGACTATTTGGCGTCAAAGGGGATACCCTTCAGGGAAGCACACGAAATTGTCGGAAAACTGGTTCTCTACTGTATTCATCGAAATTGTTATCTACTGGATCTTTCCTTGGAAGAATTTAAAGATGCCTGCAGTAAGATAGAGGAGGATGTATATCGTGTATTGGCGCCTGCAGAAGCGGTGAGAAGAAGAAATTCTTATGGCGGAACAGGATTTGACCAAGTGAAAATTCAGCTGGATCAAGCTAAAAAACTCATATAAAAGAGCGTTTCCCGACCGGGACAACGCTCTTTCAATGGAAATCAGGTTATTCTGTATCGTTTCGGACAACAAGGACATCACATGATGCGGAGCGTGTAATATTTTCGGACACACTTCCGATGAGAAGGCGTTCCACAGCATTTAAACCGGTGGCTCCACAGACAATTAAATCTGCATGTAATTCTTTTGCAGCTTTCTTGGGAACGACTACCTTGGGTGATCCGTATTCAATGACTGTATCGATGCTTGTCAAGCCGCTTTCCTCGGCTTCTTTACGATAGCCGTCCAGCAGTTCTTCTGCATACATTTTGGCTCTATCGGCCATCGTTACGTCGTAGGCTTCTACGGCACCATAAGAACGCGCATCAACTACATGAATGATCGTCAGCTTGGCATCGTTCCGCTTGGCAATTTGAATGGCTCTTTTAAATGCCCATTCTGCCTGTTTGGAACCGTCAACGGCAACTAAAATATTTTCGTACGATAGTTTCATTATCGTCTCCTCCTTTCCTTTATTTTAACATCTACCCATGGTATGATCTTTTAAAAACAGTTAAATAATAGAATATAGTGTGTATAATGCTTTACAGGTTTGTGAAATTTATGCAGCAACAAGAATTGCCAAACGAAAGAGGGATTCAATTGAAAACATCTATGAAAAAAACTTTATTAACAATTTTTGCAGTAAGCGCACTGTCATTGTCTGCCTGCGGCGGTGGCGGAACAGAAGACAACGCAGCAAACAACGAGGGAACAGATACAGAGAAAAAAGTACTGAATGTTGGAACGGAAGCAACCTTTCCTCCTTTTGAATTTATGGATAAAGGTGAAGTAACCGGGTTTGATGTGGACTTACTAAATGCAGTTGCAGAGGAAGCCGGTTATGAAGTGAAGATTGACAACACGGGCTGGGACGCCATGTTTGCAGGTCTTCAAAGTGAACAGCTTGATCTGGGGATGGCTGGAATTACGATTACAGACGAAAGAATAGAGTCCTATGATTTTTCGGATCCATATTTTGAATCGAAAACAATGGTTGTCTTCAAAGAGGGAGTAACCATTGAAAAAGCGGATGACTTAAAAGGAAAAAAATTGGGGGTTCAAAATGGGACAACCGGCCAGTTTGCGGCTGAAGCAGTAGTGGGCCAAAACTCCCCGGATATTTCAAAATATGAAACAGCTGCATTAATGTTCCAAGCTTTGCAAAGTGATAACGTTGAGGCTGTAGTCACCGACATTGCTGTGGCTTTGGAATACCAAAAAAATAACCCGGACTCCGGTCTTAAGACAATGAGTGATGACGAGGAGTTTCAATCTGAATACTATGGTATTGCTTTTCCAAAAGGCAGTGAGCTCACAGAAGAATTTGACGCTGCATTAGACACAGTGTTGGATAATGGAACTTATGCAGAAATTTATCAAAAGTGGTTCGGTGAAGAGCCGAACGTCGATGCTCTTAAAGAAGCTGCAGAACAATAAAAAGTATAGACGGCTGTCCGATGATGGTGGACGGCCGTTTTTTAGGGTGAAAATACAAGTTTGGTCAACGAAGAAAGGTGAACACCAGTGAACATTCGCTTTGATATTATCATAGATTATTTGCCGTTATTTTTAAAAGGAACGTTATTGACCCTCGGTTTGACCATGGCAGGCATAGCATTGGGGGTCATCATCGGGCTGTTTATCGGGCTTGGAAAAATGGCCAACAGATTATGGATACGTATGCCATTCGTTTGGTATGTTAATGCCTTCAGGGGTACGCCGTTTTTAGTTCAGATCCTCCTCATTCACTTTGGGGTGGTACCGTTATTTATGAGTCCGGCCAATCCGATTGTTTCAGCCATTATTGCTCTATCTCTTAATTCAGCTGCTTATATAGCGGAGATCTTCAGAGCAGGTATTCAATCCATTGATAAGGGACAAATGGAGGCCGCCCGTTCTCTAGGAATGACTCACAGGCAGGCGATGAAGCTCGTCATATTGCCGCAGGCGTTTAAACGAATGATTCCGCCGCTTGGCAATGAATTTATTTCTCTGCTGAAGGAAACATCTTTGGCTGCCATCATTGCAGCACCTGAACTGATGTATTGGGGCCGTGCGGCACAAGGCCAATATATCCGTGTGTGGGAGCCGTATATTACCGTTGCCATTATCTATCTGATCATTACATTGTCCCTTACTTATTTGATGAATGCCATTGAAAGGAGAATGAAGACTGAATGATCTCTGTGAAAAACTTGAAAAAGTCCTTCGGAGACAATGAGGTGCTTAAAAATATATCTCTTGAAGTGAAGCCCCGGGAAGTAGTTGTAGTGATTGGGCCCTCGGGTTCAGGAAAATCTACATTTATCCGTTGTCTGAACTTGCTTGAATCAGTGACCGGAGGCCAGGTAGTTGTCACAGGAAAAGATCTGACGGATAAAAAGACGGATATAAACGAGATCCGTAAAAATGTTGGAATGGTATTTCAGCATTTCAATTTGTTCCCTCACAAAACGATTTTGGAAAATATCACCATGGCGCCTATAAATGTCAAAGGACTGCCAAGGGATCAGGCGAACAAAAAAGCAATGGGGCTGTTGAATAAAGTAGGACTGGCTGATAAAGCGGATGCTTACCCGGATTCTCTTTCAGGGGGACAGAAACAGCGTGTCGCCATTGCCCGGGCACTGGCCATGGAGCCAAAAATCATGCTGTTTGATGAACCTACCTCTGCATTGGACCCTGAAATGGTGGGAGAAGTTCTGGAGGTCATGAAGCAGCTGGCCAAGGATGGGATGACGATGGTAGTGGTGACCCATGAAATGGGATTTGCCAAAGAAGTTGGTGACCGTGTAATTTTTATGGACCAGGGATACATCGTTGAAGAAAATGAACCGAACGAACTCTTCTCCAATCCGCAACACGAACGAACCAAAGCATTTCTGGGTAAAGTATTGCAAGCTTAATGTCTGTACCCGTGTGGGTGCAGGCTTTTTAATACGTTCGTTTAATTTTTGGGCAGTAGTCTTATTGTAGGCTGTCTGCTCTATTTTTACAGTTGAGAAAATAGATAGTTATCTGTAAAGGTTAAGGATAAGAAAAGACCGCCCCCACCAATCATTGATTGTCCGGGCAGTCTTCTTGACGATTATTGCTGATTCTTTTTGTCAATGGTTTCTCTAATCCGTTTATTTCCTTCATCAACGTATTCCCGCCATTGTTCGTTTCCGCTGTCTACCGAATCTCTCCACGCTTTGTTTCCTGCATCCACTGCGTAACGCCATTTGGCATTTCCATAATCGACCACTCTGGAAAACAGCGGGTTCACAGGATGGTGAATGTCATCGTATTTCTCTTTCAGATATGTCTGGGCTTTTTTCATTCTCTCTTTTTCACGTCTGCTTTTTACTTTCATGCTTTCTTTGGTTTCACGTGCAGTTTTTTTCTTTTCTTCTTTTATTTCACGTGCTTGCTTTTTCCCTTCTTCTTTCCATTCTCGCCAAGCTCTTTGTATCTCTTCATATTGGGCTCTCATATATTTTTTAAGGTCTTGCTCGGAAGAGACGTATGTATACTCTCCATTACCAGCGGTTGCCACATCTTTTAATAATTTTTGAGCTTCATTATCTATGTCAAAGCCAATAATATTCACAACCGTTTCAACTTCATCTGATACGAGATCCTCCGCAGATGCTACGGGATCGCCCCCGCATGTTTCAATGCCATCGCTGACGACATAAACGACTGCATGATCCGTGTTTTCGGGAATATCTTCCTTTACCGTTTCCAATGCAAGGCCAATCGGCGTCCATCCGGCCGGCTTTACTTGCTCTAAAGCTTCCTGAAATGGATCCTTATCAAACGCGCCATTGTAAAAACTTTCGGTACTGCTGCAAGATAAGTCTTTATCAGCGTCGCTTCCCGTTCCTTTGTGGCCATAGACACGCATAGAGATCGTTGCATTTTCCGGAATTTGTTCCGCAAATTCCATTACAGCTTCTTTGGCTGCACTCATCCTCGGTTTATTTCCTGACATCGCCTTCATGCTTCCGCTGGCATCAATGAGAATTGCATAATGGGAACTCTTGATGGCCGGTAGTTCAACCGATTCGTCCGGACGATCTACCTGTACCTCAACATTCGGGTCAAAGTGAAGGAGTGTTTCCATTTCTTCATGATAGTCTTCGGATAACAAATAAATCAATTCTTCCATATATTGCTCCTCAGTCAGATGATCAGGAAGCTGATCCAGTTCTGCGTTCACTTTCACTTCATCGTACTGATCACCGCTGTACTTTCCCGGATATCGGAGCAGTTCTTTTTCCAGATCAGTCAATTCACGTCCGGGATCTTCGATTTTATAGTATTTAACATCCTTAGGCACGTATTGATCCTCGGCCTGATTTGCAGCCTCAACTTCTTCAGGGGTTTCCTGAGCATTAGATGAGGACTTCGCCCCTCCTTCTCCAGAAGAACATCCACCAATGATCAAGGCCGAAAAGAGTACCCCTAAACCCAATTTTTTCATCAAATAAGCTCTCCTTATGTTCAATTTCTATGTAAATCATATGAGAGGCCAGAACCGATATCAACATTAAGAAAGGGGTTTGGTTCTTTATTCACAGTTCATTTATGATGGATCCAGACTAAAGTCCGGCAAAAGGAAACTAAGATCCCGGAGAAACTAAACGGTTTATAATGGTAGAAAAAGGCTGCTCCTAAATTAGCTTTTTTATAGAGGTTATTGAAAGGGACATGAAATGATACTGTATAAGCCGAAAAGTAAATAAAAAGAATCCAACCTTGAAATGATGCAGCTTAAGTGTACTTCCTTTATGGTTTATCCAAATGGATAGATGCTGTGGAGGAGTAGACAAGTTTAATTTCTTGATGTTCTCATCGTGTTCCCGTTTCGGAATATTCAGGAATGTTTTATAATAATAACAAAATACCTGGGATGGTGCGCATGGATGTAAATTTTGTTACACATAAAGACCCCCATGACAGATTCGGAGCATTAATTACTTACGGTGAAAGAAATATACATATCCCTGATGATGCTCTTATTTCAATTACACTTGGTGAACAATTTTCAGTTTGGAAGACGATGGTAAATGCTATGATCAGCCAATTCGTCATGAAACAAATGAAAAAATCAAAAGGATTACTTTATGCTGAAATGAAAGGCCACATCAAGGAAGGATATGGGTTAACATTAACTGTATGAGAAAAACAAGCGATGGTACCCTTCCGAAACAGCGGTGCCCATAAATTTGCAATGAAGTTTTTTAGCTGGATATTTTTTAGCGGAAAGTCCCATGCTTATTTTTTGACGTATAAGGCAAATGATCAATTTCCCCCAACGGAAGAAGCATATCATTTGGTCAAACGATATGGAAAATTTTATGATGGGGGTCATGTGATACGGACAGCAAAAAGCCCCTTGAAGAAAAAGACTGCTGAAGATTAAACAATATGTATTCAGCTCTAAAAAGGCAACAGTAATTTTAATTTTTTCTGTTGCTTTTATCAACTAGATTTTGGCTGGTTCAGTAAAAACAACCCTGGAGAACATGTGAGGTTAACGGAGTGGAAGATGTCATTGTATTTTCCTTTCAGTACCTGGTCGCATACTAAGCTCCGGCCTCATTTTTGTATCCTCATAATTTATATCAGCTTTCCTGTCAATGCTCCCCTGTTGTCCCTTTCAATCATGCCTCCTACAGGATTAGGGGTATGTTCATCAATTCCCGCCATTGCTGTTAACAACCGAAATATGATTGCAAATGCGGGTAATAACAAGGGGATGTTCCTTTGTTATTTCATCCAGTTCTTCCCTTGTAGGAAACCGCTTTTCTTTTATTTGGTTTTCGTTAAATCCCCAAGCCCGAACCCACTCCCCTTTTGCTGTTGCTTTCGATTTCTTCTTTAAATCGCTGAATAGATCCTTCAGTGATCGAATATGGGGAGCAACGGCACTGACAGAAAGCATGTTGGTTTCATACATGGTTAAATGTATATGGGAATCAATAAATCCCGGCAGCAAGAGAGCCGCATTCCGTTAGTACTCTTTATTCATTTCCCTTCAATAATTCATACCCCTTAATGGCGGCTTCAATAGTGATTCTTCGGTGGGCCTCCATATAATCGGGGCCAAGGAGGTTCTCAATCTTTTCCAGGCGATGATACAGCGTCTGCCGTACGATAAAAAGCCGTTCGGCCGTTTCTTTCTTTGCCCCCCCGCATGCTAAGTAGACTTGTAGAGTATGGTACAGATCGCTTTCATGCTGGGAATCATATTTCAGAATAGGTCCCAGGTGATCCTCCACGTAACCAGCAAGATCACCGTTTTTTTTCATCGGGAGGAGCAAACGGTATATCCCAATATCTTCATAGGCAATCATTGTTTCCTGAACATTGAGTCGCTTGAGGGATATCACCTCTTTGGCCTCGGCGTAACTTTTGGACAATTGGCTGATATGACCATATCCACGTCCTGCCCCGCAAACGGCATGGGGACCCGACAGTGTCCCGCTGTCTTTTGCCTGGAGAAGCTGTCGGGTCAGCCGGCCGAGCATATTCTTGGAAGATTCCGCTGTTTTTGGATAAGCTGCAATCACAGCAATTTCTTCCTTCGTAGCGGACACGGCAGGGAAAAAGCCAAACCTTTTAAAAAGGGCACGGATAGCCATGGATCTTTGCAGCTTTATATCTTCCCATTCTTCTTCGTTCACCATTCTCTCGGTTACTTGATTTTCAATAACAAATACACGATAGGTCATCCCCTGTCTTGCGAAGGGGAAATGGCTTTTCATCTCTTCTTTTTCAAAATGACGCCCCTGAAGTACAGCTCTTACAAATTGATCTTCCGAATGCTGTTTTCTTTCCTCAATGGTTCTATTTCTTAATAATATTTGAGCAATGGCCAGAGCAGCACGGTCCAAAATTAAATAATGAAACTCCTCGGGTGCTTCATCCCTGGTGTGAAGGGATAAATAGCCCCAAACTTGGCCAAGTCCTTCTACCGGCATATACACAAAGTTTTCATTATGAATCGAAGCCATGCGTTCAGGAATGGATTCCTCTTCAGTAGATTGAAAGAAATCTACTGCCAAATCATGGAGCTGTTTTTGATTGGAAGGGAAATAATAAGATTTTCCCTGGATCGGTACAAAAAAAACCGCTCGATGAAAATAATCATACAGTTCTTGCAGTATCTTTAAAATACCGTTCGGAGCCATTGACAATTGAATAAATGTTCTTGATGAAGAGTCTAAATACCCTAGTAAATCATGATGCCTGTTAATAATTAAGCTATGGAGCTCCTGAGTGATATCTACGAATTTCACAGTTTCTTCAAACAGTATAATGGGGAAATCATTCCTGTCGGCCACTTCAATAATTTCATAGGGGACCTCTTGGAAGTATGCCCCCTTTTCTATGCAAATACCAGCAGCGTTTGATTCAATCAGTTCCTTGACAAATTTCAGCTGAGCCGAAGAGTCAGTTTGGAGCCCCACACCCGTAGTAAGGATTAATTCCCCCCCATGGATGAGGGATCCGAAATTTTCAACTTCCAACACATGCACCCAGCGAATGACCCGTTCCAAGCCCCCCGCGCCTGCCAGTACTTTGGCTGTTCTAAAAGAGTCCCTCGAAAAGACGTCTTTCACTTTTAATGTAAACTCATTGATCATGGTGAAGCCTCCAATATGTTAAATCAGATGGAAAGGTGATTTTACATTATGTCTAATGATTTTAATAATTATTGATTGTAAGATTGATTATGAAGTGAAAGGAAGTTTACGTCAACTAATCATGAATAATAGCTTGGGAGGATGAAAACATGAGTACAGTTTCGGAAAAGACGGAAACGCTTGCGAATTTTATAAATGGACAATGGGTAAAATCAAAAACCGACAGGTATGAAGATGTCCCGAATCCGGCGACGGGTGAAATTCTCGCACGAGTTCCGGTTTCTACCAAAGAAGACCTGGAGGAAGCAGTAGCGGCAGCTAAAAAGGCTTATAAAACTTGGAGTAAAACGCCTGTGCCCCAAAGAGCCAGAATTTTATTTAAATATCAGCAGCTGCTGGTGAAGGAATGGGAAGAGTTAGCAAAGCTCATCACCATTGAAAACGGAAAAAACTTTAAAGAAGCTTATGGCGAGGTTCAAAGAGGGATCGAATGTGTTGAATTTGCAGCTGGCGCTCCTACACTCATGATGGGAAATCAGCTGCCGGATATTGCGACAAATATTGAATCCGGTATGTATCGCTATCCGCTGGGCGTTGTAGGAGGAATCACACCATTTAACTTCCCGATGATGGTTCCTTGCTGGATGTTCCCTCTTGCCATTGCAGCAGGAAACACATTCATTCTTAAACCGTCAGAAAGAACGCCATTGCTGGCTAACCGTTTGGCTGAACTGCTGATAGAGGCGGGCCTGCCTGAAGGAGTCTTCAATATTGTTCACGGTGCACATGACATTGTAAATGGAATGTTGGAGCATCCGGATATTCCAGCTGTTTCCTTCGTTGGTTCCCAGCCGGTTGCCGAGTATGTATATAAAACAGGAACTGCCAACGGGAAGCGGGTACAAGCTTTGGCCGGTGCAAAAAATCATACGATTGTATTGGAAGACGCTGACTTGGATTCTGCTGCAAATAATATTTTTAACGCAGCATTCGGTTCAGCAGGCGAACGCTGCATGGCGTGTTCAGTCGTAGTAGCCGTGGATAGTATTGCCGACGAGCTGGTAAAAAAACTGGTAGACTTGTCTGACAGCATCAAAATGGGAGACGGATTGGAAGAGGATATATTCCTTGGACCGGTCATCCGTGACGCTCATAAAGAAAAAACACTCGGGTATATCGAATCAGGCATTGAAGAAGGAGCAACGCTCGTTCGCGACGGCCGAAAAGATCAGTCTCTCTCTGATGGCGGCTATTTCGTCGGCCCGACAATCTTTGAAGATGTCACAACAGAGATGAAAATCTGGAAAGAGGAAATTTTTGCTCCGGTTCTTTCAGTGATCCGCGTAAAGGATTTGGAGGAAGCGATCGAATTAACGAATAAATCCGATTTTGCCAACGGCGCCTGCTTGTTTACCGACAGCGCAAAAGCAATACGTAAGTTCAGAGAAGAAATTGATGCAGGAATGCTCGGCATTAACTTGGGTGTGCCGGCCCCGATGGCATTCTTCCCATTCTCCGGATATAAGAAATCCTTCTACGGAGATTTGCATGCTAACGGACGTGACGGAATCGAATTCTATACCCGCAAGAAAATGGTAACGCAAAGACACGCTTATTAGAAAAGCGGAGGCGCCTTGCTCAGCCCCGACAAGCATAAGACGAGCGCAGAAGAAGGCGTTCTTTGCCTTCGGCTGCGATAGGCTTATGACCTCGAGGGGCTAGGCGCCGAAGCCGGCC
>NZ_JBHUEO010000092.1:36378-43495 GCF_042680885.1 Siminovitchia sediminis
AAAAGCGGAGGGCGCAGCCAGGGGTGACAAGCGCTGGAGACAAAATCAATGAAGGCGTAGTTTGCCTTCATGGGGTTTGTTGAAGCGACCCTGTCGCCCAAAGCTGGCCAATTAAAAAATCGGGAGCGACCGTTGCCTTGAGCTTCGACGGCTTAACTTTATCCGGGTTGAACAATTCGTGAAACACATGGACAGAAAATCTTTATATCCGGACAGTAACTGAAGTCACGGACAGTTAACCGAACATTCGGACAGTAAATCGAAAACCCGCACAGTACATTCAAATTGAGAAGATCTATAAAAGTTTTGATGTACGCCAGGATATATATTTCGACTGCTTGGAAACATCCAAGTTATTAAATGGGTACGGATGGCCATTAAGATGGGCCAGCCCGTAAAAGAAAGGGGTAGTTTTATGTCTACAACTCAAACAGATTCTTTGGTAGAAAGAGACCGCCAAAATATTTGGCATCATATTTCACCCTATAGCGAAGCAAAGCCACCTACAATTTTTACTGAAGCCAAAGGAGCATGGATGACAGATCACCAGGGTAATAGGGTGCTGGATGGAATGTCCGGTCTTTGGTGTGTAAATGTCGGTTACGGAAGAGAAGAGCTTGCAAAAGCTGCCTACGACCAGATGGTACAAATGCCATATACTCCGATGACCCAAAGCCATCAGCCTGCTATTGAACTGGCGGCTAAATTAAATGAATATTTAGAAGACGACTATATGATTTTTTATTCGAACAGCGGTTCAGACGCAAACGAAGTAGCGTTTAAAATTGCTCGTCAGTACCATCAGCAGAATGGTGAAGCGTCAAGATTCAAGTTTATCTCACGCTATCGTGCTTACCATGGAAGCTCCATGGGGGCACTATCCGCAACAGGGCAGGCGCTTAGAAAATATAAATACGAACCCCTCGTACCCGGGTTTTTACATGTTGCTCCGCCTGACAGCTATCGCAGACCAGCCGGCATGTCCGTGGAAGAGTTTAATATTCAAAAAGCCCAGGAATTTGAAGAAAAAATTATATGGGAGCAAAAAGAAACGATTGCCGGAATTATCATGGAGCCGATTATTACTGGAGGAGGAGTGATCATCCCTCATCCGGTTTATATGGAAAGAGTTCAAGAAATTTGTAAAAAATACGGCGTATTGCTCATTATTGATGAAGTCATCTGTGGCTTCGGTAGAACTGGTAAAATGTTCGGGCATATGAACTATAATATTAAGCCTGATATCATTTCGATGGCCAAAGGACTGACAAGTGCCTATCTGCCGCTGTCTGTAACTGCCGTTAGGAAAGAGATTTTTGAAACATTCAAAAAGAGTGAAGAAAACAGCCACTTCCGCCATGTAAATACATTCGGAGGGAATCCGGCAGCATGCGCCCTCGCATTGAAAAACTTGGAAATCTTGGAGAGAGAAAATCTTGTGGCCCGTTCTGCGGAATTGGGTGAACGATTGGAGCAAGATTTGGCAGAACTGAAAGATCATCCGTATGTCGGGGATATTCGGATTAAAGGATTTTTAATGGGGATAGAAATGGTGGAAGATAAGGACACCAAAGAGCCCGCGACAAATGAGCGTGTCGGAAAAATCATTGCAGAATGCAGAGAAAAAGGATTGATTATTGGCAAGAATGGAGATACAGTTGCCGGATATAACAACATCTTAACATTATCTCCACCGCTTTCCTGTACGGATGAAGACGTAGATTTTATTGTTTCAACAATAAAGGAAGTACTTCGAAATAACAAGTGATATATTTAAAACAAAATTTGCTGCCGAGGTGTTATTATTACACCTCGGTGTGGTGTTCACAAAAATGTTTCTCCAAAGGGCTTTCGTTTACGAGATTAAAGTGATATATTCTATATTGTGACAAACAGAACAAGTTAGGAGGAAAGTACAATGATTATTGGTATACCTAAGGAGATTAAAAGTAATGAAAACCGGGTGGCTATGACACCGGCCGGTGCCTATACATTGACTCAGGCAGGCCATGAGGTACATATTGAAACGGGTGCCGGACTTGGTTCATCTTTTACAGACGAGCAATACATAGAAGCTGGTGCTAAAATCGTAAATAGTGCTAAAGAAGCATGGGACGCAGAAATGGTTATGAAAGTTAAAGAGCCTCTTGAAGAAGAGTTCGGCTATTTCCGTGAAGGTTTAATTCTTTTCACCTATTTACACCTAGCTGCAGAACCAGCATTGACTAAAGCATTGGTTGAAAAGAAAGTCGTTGCGATCGCTTACGA
The DNA here is from genome assembly GCF_042680885.1 of Siminovitchia sediminis. Taxonomy (NCBI): domain Bacteria; kingdom Bacillati; phylum Bacillota; class Bacilli; order Caryophanales; family Bacillaceae; genus Siminovitchia; species Siminovitchia sediminis. Next base: position 38,647 of record NZ_JBHUEO010000092.1, read on the forward strand.
AACTGTTCAGCTTCCAAACCGTTCACTTCCACTGCTTTCTCCAATGAGTGAAGTTGCAGGAAGAATGGCTACTCAAATTGGTGCACAATTCCTTTCCAAAACATACGGAGGAAAAGGTAAACTTTTAGCTGGAATTCCAGGCGTAGAGCGTGGAAAAGTAGTAGTTATCGGCGGTGGACAAGCTGGTACGAACGCTGCGAAAATGGCAGTTGGACTTGGTGCTGACGTAACTGTTCTTGACTTGAGTGTTGACCGTCTGCGCCAGCTTGACGACATTTTCGGAAACGACATTAAAACTTTAATGTCTAACCCATTCAACATCGCAAATGCGGTTAAGGATGCTGACCTTGTCATCGGTGCGGTTCTGATTCCAGGAGCAAAAGCACCTAAACTAGTGTCTGAAGAAATGGTTAAATCCATGTCTCCGGGATCTGTGCTTGTGGACATCGCTATTGACCAAGGCGGTATCTTTGAAACAAGTGACAGAGTAACAACTCATGACAACCCAACATATGAAAAACACGGTGTTGTTCACTATGCTGTGGCTAACATGCCTGGTGCTGTTCCACAAACATCAACTATGGGCTTGACAAACGTAACCGTGCCTTACGCGCTTCAAATTGCAAACAAAGGCTATAAACAAGCTTGCTTGGATAACGAGCCACTTTACAAAGGAATCAACGTTCTTGACGGAAAAGTTACATTCAAGGCTGTTGCGGATGACCTTGGCTACGAGTTCGTTGAAGCAAAAGAATTATTTTAATATAGAAAAGCGGAGGGCGCCCGCTTAGGGGCGACAAGCGCTGGAGAAAAAACCGGTGAAGGTGTAGTTTGCCTTCATCGGTTTTTTTGAAGCGACCTCGAGCCCCAGGTGCCCGGAGCTGGCCAAGAGAAAAGCGGAGGGCGCCCGCTTAGGGGCGACAAGCGCTGGAGAAAAAACCAGAGAAGGCGTAGAAGAAAGCCTTCTCTGGTTTTTTTAATTGGACTTTAATCCCCAATGGTCCGACTGTGGAAAAAAGAAGACAAACCAATAATGGCGTAGTTTAATTACCTGAGCTGGTTGCTGCAGCTCGATGATGAATTAAAACCGCCGCACAGTTTAGGTTTGGCGCTCTTGTTACCCAATCATTTGCAGAGTTTTGGGATATGTGGTCAGAATTTCAACATTTTCGGTTGTGACAAGCACGTCATCTTCAATGCGTATACCTGCTGTATTTGGCACGTAAATTCCAGGTTCGACCGTAAAAATCATACCAGGTTCCAAAGTGAGTTCGTTTGTACCCGTAATGGAAGGATACTCGTGTACACTGATTCCAAGTCCGTGGCCCAGCCGGTGAGTGAAAAAATCTCCAAAACCTGCTTCTGTTATAACTTTTCGTGCTGCCTCATCTAAATCCCTGGCCCGAATCCCGGGCTTGATCATAGAGACAGCCCTTTGCTCGGCTTCCAAAACTATTTCATACATCCGTCTTTGTTCATCCGATATTTCCCCGAATGCTACGGTTCTCGTAATATCAGAGCAATAGCCTTCGTAAACCACTCCCAAATCCATCAAAACGAAATGGCCCTGCTCAATTTGTGTCATGCCCGGTACCCCGTGGGGAGAGGCTGCATTGGGTCCTGTCAAAACGAGAGGGTCAAATGACATGCCCGCTCCTTTTTTCTTTATTTCGTAATCGATGGCAGCAATAATATCGAGTTCGGTTTTTCCTTCAGCCAGCTCATGAACGCCAACTTCTACAGCAAAGTCGACAAGTTCACAGGCTCTTTTAATCAGTTGAATTTCGTGAGGGTCCTTGATGAGCCTTAACTCATTTAACTTTTCGTCAGCCCTTATAAAAGATGTCTGTGGGAACCTGGTTGTCAGCTCTTCAAACCTTGCAATATTTAAATGATCCTTCTCCACAGCCCATGTTTGAATTTGAGAAATACGGGACTTAATTTTCTTTTCTGTCAGATCCCACGGGTCATCGGTGTCACGGTAGCCCAAAATTTCATACATCCATCCCACTTTTTGGGCATCATCTTTTTCCATCTCAGGGCAAATGAGCAGAGGATCTGCTTCTTGAAAAACAACAAGTCCAAGCAGCCTTTCGTGTGGTTCACACCTAAATTTGGTAAAATAAAAAACATTATCGGGTGAAGAAATAAACGCAGCATCAATCTCGCGGTCTTGCAACCATGAAGAGAACGATTCCAGCCGTTCGTTCAAAGGACCATCTCCTTTTCTATTATTATTATAATGAGAGTAGCATTTGTAGAAGAAAGAGACAATTCTATAATATAAGAAGGAATACGCAAATGGTTCTAGAAATGAACATATAACAACTTATAAAAAGGAGTGTAACAACACAGATGAAAGTTTCTTATCATGGTCATTCAGTCGTTAAAGTACAAACAGAAGGAAAAACGATTTTAATTGATCCGTTTATTACCGGAAATGAATTGACAGATTTAAAAGCGGAAAATGAAAATCCGGATGCGATCATTCTGACCCACGGACATTCCGATCATGTGGGAGATACTGTAGAATTAGCGAAACGAGCCGGTTCTCTCGTCATTGCTCCCAACGAATTAGCAACCTATATTGGATGGCAAGGAGTCCAAACGCATCCCATGCATATTGGAGGAGCCTATGAATTTGACTTTGGAAAGGTCAAATTTACACCGGCTTTCCATGGGTCAGCCATCTTTACAGAGGACAAACAGGTGATTTATTTGGGAATGCCTGCTGGTGTATTATTGATGGCTGAAGGGAAGACCATTTATCATGCGGGAGATACCGCTCTTTTCTCTGATATGAAACTGATCGGGGAGCGTCACCCTGTTGATTTGGCATTTTTGCCAATTGGCGACAATTTTACGATGGGACCGGAAGATGCTGCACTTGCAGCTGAATTCATTCAGGCCAAAACTGTGGTGCCCATCCATTACAATACGTTCCCGCCGATTAAACAGGATCCACAGCGCTTTATTGAACTGCTGAAAAAGGGTATAACCGGGAAAGTAATGAATGCCGGTGATTTAATCGAGCTATAAGGACGTCCCCCTGCATATGATAATTATGATTATGTATGCAGGGGGAGTTTATATGTATAACCGTTATTTGCTTTGCCTTTTGATTTGCTGTGCGCTCCTTTACTTTGCTGTGCCAAGGATCAACCCGTATGGCACCGGATGGGAAGGTCTGTTTGCCATCAGCTGGCTGGCCTTTGCTTTTCTAGTTTTTGCAGGTAATCTGGCTGCTCTTTTATTTCCAAATCAATGGAGAAGGAAAGGCACAAAGCAAGCTCTACCTGAAAAGACAAAACGGCGCATGCGGGCAAACTGAGGGAAAGATCGATTGCTGAACCAGGCTTTTCGCTATATAATGATCATAATGATTGTACGGTAAACGAAAAGGGTGAAAAGCTTGTCAACAAAGCATGAACAAATCATTCGGTATATTGAAGGACTTCCTGTAGGGGAGAAAATTTCTGTGAGGCAAATTTCCAAAGCTTTGAGTGTCAGTGAAGGAACCGCCTACAGGGCCATCAAAGAAGCCGAAAACAGAGGATATGTAAGCACAATAGAGCGAGTCGGGACGATTCGCATTGAACAAAAGAAAAAAGAAAATATAGAAAAGCTAACGTATGCAGAAGTAGTCAATATTATTGATGGCCAGGTTCTTGGAGGAAGAGCCGGCCTGCATAAGACACTGAATAAATTTGTGATTGGTGCAATGAAGCTCGATGCCATGATGAGGTATACGGGTGCAAACAATCTGTTGATTGTCGGAAACCGGACGAAGGCACATGAATACGCATTAATGGCTGGGGCAGCTGTGCTGATCACAGGTGGTTTTGATACCGAAGATCATGTGAAGAAGCTTGCAGATGAGTTGGAATTGCCGATTATTTCAACAAGTTATGACACTTTTACTGTAGCGGCTATGATTAACCGCGCAATCTATGACCAGCTGATTAAAAAAGAAATTATCCTTGTCGAGGATATTTTTATTCCGCTGGAAAAGACAATTACAATTCATACAAAGGAAAAAGTGGCAGATTGGTATTCCAAAAAAGAGACAACTGATCACAGCAGGTATCCGGTAGTGGATCTGAACAATAAAGTACAGGGAATGGTCACCGGGAAAGACGTGATTGGACAAGATCCGGAGGTCGGCATTGAAAAAGTAATGACGAAAAATCCGATTACCATCGGCAGAAAAACAAGCGTTGCTTCTGTTGCCCATATGATGATATGGGAAGGGATAGAAGTACTTCCGGTAGTGGACGAGCATCAAAGATTGGAAGGCATCATAAGTCGGCAGGATGTACTGAAAGCGTTGCAGATGATCCAGCGCCAGCCGCAGGTAGGCGATACGATTGATGATACGATTTCAAAGCAGCTGACCAACAGCAAATATGCAGGAGAACCTTCTTTTACATTTGAAGTCAGTCCGCAAATGACGAGCCAGATGGGTACGATTTCCTACGGAGTGTTCACTTCGATTGTAGCGGAGTCATCCAACCGTTTATTCAGGTTGCAGAAAAAAGGGGAACTTGCTGTGGAAAGTATGACAATATACTTTTTAAAGCCTGTCCAAATGGATTCGACTTTGGAAGTGGTGCCGAGAATACTTGAAGCAGGTCGAAAATTCGGAAAGGTAGATGTGGAGGCATTCAGCAACGGGGAGATCGTGGGAAAGGCATTGATGATGTGCAGGTTGATGGAGAGGTAGGCAGAAAAGCGTAAGCGCCTTGCTCAGCCCCGACAAGCATAAGACGAGCGCAGAAGAAGGCGTTTTTTGCCTTCAGCTGCGATAGGCTTATGACCTCGAGGGGCTAGGCGCTGGAGCTGGACAGCA
>NZ_JBHUEO010000093.1:0-644 GCF_042680885.1 Siminovitchia sediminis
AATTCCATACAGTTATCGACAATTCTGTCGATTTTATCATGCGTACGCATCGAAAACAAAAGCCACGATGCGAATCAAACGTAAACCAGGGGAACTGTTGGAGGTCGATTGGGCAGGACAAACCATGCATATCAAAGACAATATCACCGGTGAAGACATACCTGCGTATGTATTTGTTTCAGCCCTTCCGTGCAGTCAATATGCATATGTAGAAGCTTTTCTGTCCATGGACACGGAAAGTTGGATAACAGCACATATACATGCTTTTCAGTTCTACGGCGGTGTTACAAGGATTATTGTTCCGGATAATCTAAAAACAGGCGTAGTAAAAGCCTCACGGACCGAACCTACGATTAATCGTATTTATCAAGAAATGGCGGAACATTATAACACAACCATTATTCCGGCAAGGGTTCGCCATCCCAAAGATAAGGCAAGCGCTGAAGGTACTGTAGGCAACATAACGACTTGGATTATCGCTTCTCTTCGCAACCAGCAGTTTTTCTCCATTACGGAGCTAAACCTGGCTATTAAAGAGAAATTAACGGAGTTTAATACAAAGCCCTTTCAGAAAAAGAAAGGAAACAGGCTTACGGCATTCACGGAAGAGGAAAAATTCGCCTTAATCTCATTGCCTGTTTCCC
>NZ_JBHUEO010000094.1:0-1002 GCF_042680885.1 Siminovitchia sediminis
CAAGTCCCCCAGGAAAATGTTCAAAAGAAGAGCGGCATGATGTACGAAGAGCCATGGGGGGAGATTGTCTCTGACTGGCTCGCTGAAGATGAGAAGCTGAAGAGAAAGTCAAGGAGGACCAACAAGAAAATCTTTGAGGAGCTTCAGAATATGGGGTTCACCGGTTCCTATCGCACGGTCTGTTACTTCATCAAAGATTGGCGTGAAGGCAAGGAAAAGGGCGATGAGGACAGGGATCAGAATGCGGAACGGCTACATCATCCGCCGGCTGAGGCACAGGTGGATTTTGGGATGACAGAAGCAGTAAAAGATGGGAAGGTCATCGATGTGCATTGCCTACTTCTGACTCTCCCTTACAGCAACGCAGCCTATTGCGTGCCATTGCCCAGTGAAAATCAGGAGTGCTTTTTATATGGGCTACAGACAATCTTCCACCAATTGGGCGGCGTTCCCAGAAAGGTCCGAATTGATAACCTGAAGGCGGCAGTAATTCGGCCCAGGGGAAAAAATGAGGAAGCAACATTTACAGAAGAGTTCCTCCAGTTTGCCGGCTTTTACGGATTTGAAGCGCAGGCCTGTAATCCGCGGAGCGGACATGAAAAGGGGAATGTGGAAAACAAGGTGGGGTATCTCCGTTATAATTTTGTGACACCGGCACCGGTGATTCAGAGTTTTGAACACTTGGGGGAGATTCTGAAAGAGTGTCTGACAAAGGACCGTGAACGGATTCACTATGAGAAAGGAATCTCTATCCAAGAATTGCTGGATCAGGAGTTTCCATTCCTTTTGGCCCTGCCAGATGAGGAGTATCCCATTTTCAAGAAAGAGACAGAGAAAGCGAATAAATACGGGGAGATCACCATCGACCAGGCCAAAATACATATTCCCAAAGGGTATAACTTTGGACAGCTTCACGTAGTAAAGTACTGGGACAGATTCAAGGTACTTTCTCCTTATGGGGAAGTTCTGTTTACGGATTATCGCCCTTATATGCATAAAGGG
>NZ_JBHUEO010000095.1:0-530 GCF_042680885.1 Siminovitchia sediminis
TGACGGTACCTGACCAGAAAGCCACGGCTAACTACGTGCCAGCAGCCGCGGTAATACGTAGGTGGCAAGCGTTGTCCGGAATTATTGGGCGTAAAGCGCGCGCAGGCGGCTTCTTAAGTCTGATGTGAAAGCCCACGGCTCAACCGTGGAGGGTCATTGGAAACTGGGAGGCTTGAGTGCAGAAGAGAAGAGCGGAATTCCACGTGTAGCGGTGAAATGCGTAGAGATGTGGAGGAACACCAGTGGCGAAGGCGGCTCTTTGGTCTGTAACTGACGCTGAGGCGCGAAAGCGTGGGTAGCGAACAGGATTAGATACCCTGGTAGTCCACGCCGTAAACGATGAGTGCTAAGTGTTAGGGGGTTTCCGCCCCTTAGTGCTGCAGCAAACGCATTAAGCACTCCGCCTGGGGAGTACGGCCGCAAGGCTGAAACTCAAAGGAATTGACGGGGGCCCGCACAAGCGGTGGAGCATGTGGTTTAATTCGAAGCAACGCGAAGAACCTTACCAGGTCTTGACATCCCGCTGACCG
>NZ_JBHUEO010000096.1:0-2500 GCF_042680885.1 Siminovitchia sediminis
ATGTTGGTGTGGTAACTTACATTTTACTAGAAAGGGCGATTTTTTTGTATGCCTTTTTTAGAACTAAACAAAATAGGGCTGTCACAGAAAATCAGTTTTTACTGACTTTCTGGACAGCCCCTTTTTCATTCATTTAATGGCGAGAATCTTTTAATTCTTCCATTGACTGTTGAACAAGTGTCACAGCCTGGCTCATCGCTGCTCCGCCACCGAAAGCAGCAGTCACACCAACCGTTTCCAATATCTCTTCTTCGGTACAGCCTTGGTCGAGGCATCCTTTTGTATGGTAGATGATACAATACTCATCCTGAGCATAGAGGCTGATTCCGAGTGCAATCATTTGTTTTTCTTTTTGTGAAAGTGTTCCTTCCTCAAAGCATGTTTGGGTAAAATGATTATAGGCTTCCGCTATCTTAGGCATTTTCCTGGTAAAGATCCCTAACCCATTTTTATATTCCTGTAATGCTGCTTCAGTAAAATTTTGTGCTTCCATGACTGATTCTCCTTTCGGAGAATAGTATGACTTTTAAAACGCAGTTCATACGCATTATTCCATTTTTATATAGATCGTCCCGGCAGTCTAATGGTATATGTTCACCAAATGGCAGTGCACCTTTGCCTTAATGGTTTGCCTGTCAAAAATTTATTTAGACAAAGGAAAATAAAAATAATTAAATAAAACCCTGTGATATTTTTCAATCGCTGTTATGGTCAAGATAACGCTTTTATTTGCTCATCAAATACATTAAAAAAACAATTTATGTACTGCCAGTGAATATGACAGAAAATAAAAAACGCTTCATCCCTTAAGGATTAAGCGTTGAACAAGATGGAGCATAGCGGGATCGAACCGCTGACCTCTTGCATGCCATGCAAGCGCTCTCCCAGCTGAGCTAATGCCCCGTAAACTGAACACATTTTCTATTATAGCTTCTTTTGCTAAAAGTGCAAGAGAAAGTTTCAGCTGATTATCTCAATTTCTTGAACATCCTTCATGTCTGAAATGGTATAGTAGATATCCGTAACCGATCTTTTGGTGTTCACTCTTGTTTTTAGTTCCAAAAGGTGAGCGGATTGTTCCCGTAAATCTTTAATTCTTGTTTGGGCAATATGAATTTTTTCTTTCTTTAAATTAGAAATTACTTGTTCAACACTTTCTCTTTCCTTTATGGTGATCTTGATGAGGAGATCCTTTTTTGAAAGTTTTTTGGGTCCGATTTTCGAGATGGCTAAAGGAAGGAGTTCTACGCTGATGATAAGCAGCACAACTCCTGCAACTGCTTCAACATAAAATCCTGCACCCACAGCAATCCCGATCCCTGCAGCTCCCCAAATCATTGCAGCGGTAGTTAATCCTGAAATATGATCATTCCCGCGTCTAAGGATGACCCCAGCTCCCAAAAAACCGATCCCTGAAACAATTTGTGCAGCCAGTCGGAGTGGATCCATTTGAATCCGGACCTCATCACTGCCGGGAAACAGATAAGCGGATTCTATAGAAACGATCGTTAGTAAACAGCTGATAATAGATATGACAAGACTGGTTTTTAAACCTAATGGTTTCCGCTTTAACTCTCTCTCGAGCCCGATGATTAACCCAAGTGCTGCAGAAATACATAGTTTAATAAGTAATTCTACATCAATCCAATCCATATTCTTCTCTCCTGTCTACTATGGATTATCGCTTAAAAGAAACTGTGATCTATACTTATCATACATTGGAACCCTTAATAATGAAAATGACAAAAGGCAATTCCTCTTAAGCATCAAAAGTCCTTTTTTAATTCTGGTCTTATATAAAGAGATAAGTGAAACCGGAGAAAACAAATGCCATACAAGATGAGAAAATAAAAGTACCTGCATGGACTTTTTCATCTGAGTTGCTGATTCGAAGTGCTTCAATATAAGAATAAGAAAATAGATAGAGTGCCATAACAAAAGAAACCGTTAATGCGATCATATTTAAAATGATAATCACCTTCCCAAATAAATAGATGTTTGCTATTATATATGTATTAAATTTTGGGAAGATGAAAAGATAAATATTTTATAATTTACCTATTGCATCTCCAAAATAACTATGATATATTATTACCTGTCCGAAAGAGATGTTAAACACTGAAAAAAGTTCAAAAAAGCTGTTGACAAATCAGGGAGGTAAGTGTTAAGATATAAAAGTCGCTTCAAACAAGGTGATTAAAACAAGATCAACAAAATTTTAAAAGTAGTTGACAGACTTAGTTTGATGCGGTATAATAGAAAAGTCGCCCTAAAGCGATAATGTTTGATCTTTGAAAACTGAACGAAACGAAACGTCAATAATTTATGATTTTTAGTCAGCTTTAAAATGAGCTAACAAACATCTTTTATGAGAGTTTGATCCTGGCTCAGGACGAACGCTGGCGGCGTGCCTAATACATGCAAGTCGAGCGGATGAAAGGGAGCTTGCTCCCCGGATTCAGCGGCGGACGGGTGAGTAACACGTGGGCAACCTGCCTGT
>NZ_JBHUEO010000097.1:0-1334 GCF_042680885.1 Siminovitchia sediminis
CTCACGGGCAAAATCCATTTCATGTGTTACCAAAATCATCGTCATATTGCTCGTATGGGCGATGTCCTTGATGACATTAAGCACTTCCCCGACCAGCTCGGGGTCCAGAGCGGAGGTCACTTCGTCAAACAGCATCACTTTCGGCTGCATGACAAGTGCCCTGGCAATCGCCACGCGCTGCTGCTGCCCGCCCGAGAGCTGGAGCGGATATTTGTTCACATGGTCTTTGAGCCCCACTTTTTCCAGCATTTCCAGGGCCCGCTCCTTTGCTTCCTGCTTTGGCATGCCCAATACATGAATAGGCGCTTCTGTCACATTCTTTAATATAGTCATATGCGGGAACAGGTTGTACTGTTGAAACACCATGCCGATTTTTCCGCGGACTTTGCGCAAATGTTTCTCTCCGGCAGGGACGAGCTCTCCCTTGACCTCTTCATGCCAAAGCGGCTCTCCTTCGACTTCAATGATGCCGGATGTCGGCTGTTCCAGTGTCATGAGCATACGGATAATGGTCGTTTTCCCGGATCCGCTCGGGCCGATGATCGTAATTTTTTCCCCTGGCTTCACGTCCAGATCCAGCCCCTTAAGGACCTCCACTTCACCGAACGACTTTCGGATATCCCTGTAGCGGACAATCGGCTGAGCGGCAGTTGCTTCCGGAGAGGCATGTTCTTCCGGGATCCTATCTTGTATCGCCATCACAGGCTCACTCCTTTACTCGTTTGTTGTTTTCCTTTTCCGTGTTTCACTCTTTTTTCCACATACTGTACAAGAAGAGATGATGGATAGCTCAACAGCAGGAACAGCAGCCCGACGATGGTGATCGGCTCCAGGTAGCGCCATGTTTCCGATCCGATAATTTTGGCCGTCTGCAGCATTTCCACAACAAGGATGGCGGACAAAAGCGGCGTTTCCTTGAACAGCACGATCAGATAGTTTCCGAGCATCGGAATGACCGGCGGGATCGCCTGCGGCAAAATGACCTTCACCCAGGTCTGAGCCCGTGAGAAGTTCAGCGCTGTGCTCGCCTCCCACTGGCTTTTCGGGATCGACTCAATCCCCGAACGGTAAATTTCCGACACGTACGTGCTGTAGTGAATGCCCAGCCCCAGCGCCCCTGTCATAAACGGACTCATGGAAAAGCCGATATACGGAATTTCCGGCAGTGCGTAAAACAGGAAAAACAGCTGGACCAAAGGCGGCGTACTTCGTACAAACTCGATAAAGCCGACTGTCAGCCACTTAAGCGGCTTCAAGCGGGTCCGGCGAAGAAGCGTCAGCACCAGCCCAAAGATCAGAGCAATCACATAGGCTGCCACTGTGGCGCCCAGCGT
>NZ_JBHUEO010000098.1:0-2434 GCF_042680885.1 Siminovitchia sediminis
TGTTTATGGCATTCTAAAAATGTAAGGTTTGGCAGTTAATTTATGTAGGTAATTCGAATCTATGTAAATAAAAAGGCCACTTGCCAACTTCTCAAAATAACTTTAGACTCCTCGTTGGACCAACAACGTTTAACAGGAGGCTATTAAGGAGATGTTAGCAGTGGCTGAGATTCATTATATCAGACATGAAGTCAATCAAAAAGGAGAAAGTTACGCCAGTGTAGCAAGAAAAATGGGGATAGATCCACGTACCGTTAGTAAGTATGCGAATCAGGATGAGTTTCCAAAAAAGGAAAAACAAAAACGAAAAGCAAGGGTAATGGATCCCGTCAAACCCCTCTTGGACAAGTGGATTCAGGAAGATCTTAAAAAGAAAAAGAAATACCACCGTACGGCTAAAAGGATGTTTCAACTTCTGGAAAAGCATCATGGGTTCAAAGGCTCCTATCGTTCTATTCGCGGATATGTCTCGCAGCGAAAAAAGGAATTGAAAAAAGTGGCGGACGAAGCAGCCCTTCCCTTAGAGTCCTTCGCCGGTACGGCACAGGTTGATTTCGGTACAGCCCCGTTCAAGTATCATTCCGAAGTGATTGAACTTCCGTATTTGGTGATGTCCTTTCCGTTTAGTAACACCTTTTACTTTCAAGTTTTCCCATCCGAGAATACGGAGTGTCTGTTGGAGGGACTGCAGCGGATGTTTCACCATATGGGAGGTGTACCTAAAGTTATTCGTTTTGATAACCTTAGCCCTGCAGTGAAAAAAATACGGGCGAAAGGGGAACGCGATTTAACAGATGTATTTGAACGCTTTGTGCTTCATTATGGATTTACATACGAATTCTGCAATCCTGGAAAGGGCAATGAGAAAGGCCATGTGGAAGCGATGGTGAAATATATACGTAACAACTTCCTTTTGCCTGAAAATACAATTGTAGATCTTGATCACTTCAATGAAACCTTATGGGCTATAGCGGAAAAAGACCGAAATCGCCCCCATTATGAAAAGCAAGTTCTGCAAAGTGACTTGTTTCAGGAGGACAGAAAGGAATGGCTTCTGTTGCCTGAAAAGAGATTTGAATCCATTCGTTACCAAGAGATAAGGGCAGATAAATACGGGTTCATCACCATTGATAAGAAGCAATATTCCACTTCTCCCCGATTTGCAGGTCAAAAGGTGCGTGTGCGTATTAACTACCAATCTATCATTATATTAAATGAAGAAAACGAAGTGGTTGCCACACATACAAGGCTGTACGGGATGAAGCGAAAATCTATTATTTGGCAGCCTTATCTGGAACTGCTCTCCAAGCGACCGAGGGCGATCAAGTATTCAAGTGTGTATGAGCAATTCCCGCCTGCATGGACAGAATACCTCAATAACTGTACGGAAGAGGAACAGAAAGATGTCCTGGGGTTATTAGGAAAGCTACTGAAAAACAATGACTTTTCCCTTTTAAACAAAGCTTTAAATCTAGCTTCTGTTCATGGCCACCCAAGTGCCGAAGAAATACAGCATTGTTTCTACTCTCTGCTCCATCAAGAAGACCGGTACCTGGCCATTACGCCAAGTGTCACTGTTCCTCCTATGCCGGACATTACGAGAGGATTGTCCCACTATGATACCTTCTTCCAGGATGAGAGGGCAGAAAGATGAACGAGCAACTAGAAGCTTACGCCAAAAGATTGAAACTGAGCTGGATTAGGGAGAATTTCTCTAAAGTAGAGGCAGAAAACCATCAGGAATATCTTCTTAAGCTGTTTGAAAACGAGGTGCAGCATAGGGAGGAACGAAAGATCAACCTGTTGCTTAAACAGGCACAGCTTCCTAAGTCAGGGACCCACCCTTTCCAGTGGGAGCATATCCAAATTTCACAGGGGATTGGTAGAGAGTATATTTTAAAAGGTGAATTTATCAAAGAAAGAGAGAATCTGATTTTATATGGAGGTGTCGGTACGGGAAAAACATACTTGGCCACATTGATCAGCTTAAATGCCATACATGGGTTTGGCAATAGAGTCAGGTTTTACACAGTGGCAGGCTTGGTGAACCAATTGATCGAAGCCAATCAGGGAGGGCGTCTGCCAAAGTTGATGAAACAGATAGAGAAGTTGGATTTATTGGTGCTGGATGAGCTTGGATATATTCCACTTAATAAAGAAGGAGCTGAACTGTTATTCCAGGTCATATCCATGTGTTATGAGAATAAGAGCATCATTATCACTACTAACTTACAGTTTGGGCAGTGGAATCATGTCTTTGGGGATCCAATTTTAACGGAAGCTGTGATCGACCGGTTGATCCATCATTCGCATCTATTGCTTTTTACGGGCGACAGCTTCCGTTACAAAGAGTCATTATTACATTCATAAGGCCGTTGGCGAGTGGCATGCATTTTTAAATGCCATTTCATACATTTTTTACTTGCCAAATACA
>NZ_JBHUEO010000099.1:0-919 GCF_042680885.1 Siminovitchia sediminis
CATTCCCCCGGCCGGGGGAATGTCTTTAATCACTAAGTGGCTCACCCATGTCATAGGTGGCTCTATTTTATGTCACAAGTGGCTCAAAAAGATGGCAAAGCTGGCTCTATCCCATGGCAATATTCACTTCTACAATCATTTCTAATTTCAGCACCTTCCCGAACCTCCATTACATCAGTTCTACCTACTCCTCCAGTTTAACTGATGGGAGGGGATATAGACGGAAAGTGTTCATTTCTATCGAGCAAATACTGTTCAATTTAGTCTAGCAGTTACAGCTCGGAGACTGTATTCCTAGAGTGCCCAGTGCTTGAACTGATCGTTCTTTGACTGATCCCATCAAAATAAAGTTCCGGAATTTTACGGCAATTAATCACAAAAAAACCTCCTGTATATTATTGCATGCTTGTTTGCATGCATTTTTAATTATACAAGAAATTATTTTTATTTATCGAACTGGCTCTCAGCTCCACAGAGAGTGGCTCCCGCCCTGACTGGCTCACAACTCCGCATATGTAGCTCAATTCATATACAATAATCAGTTGGGCGCATGCCCTCCGCAAACTCACAGAATCCTTGCGGCATTTCCTGAATTAGCGAGTACTACCCTCGTCAAGGACAAGGACGGCATAGTCTACATGCAATATTCTTGAATTCATTCAAAAAAACGGCGCGGATATTTATTGCGCAGGTTTACTTGTAATCGTATAAGACAATGGGGTATCTCCACGTCAGGTAGGAGAAATACATATGCAGGAAGTAGATATTGCTTCAACGCTCCGGTTTGGACGGGATGTATTTGGCAAGTAAAAAATGTATGAAATGGCATTTAAAAATGCATGCCACTCGCCAACGGCCTTATGAATGTAATAATGACTCTTTGTAACGGAAGCTGTCGCCCGTAAAAAGCAATAGATGC
>NZ_JBHUEO010000100.1:0-1170 GCF_042680885.1 Siminovitchia sediminis
TAGGCCTTCGCTTGACGGATCCGGTGCCACATCATTCCACCATAAGCTGGAATCGCTGTAATAGATTCAAGGATACTGACATCTTCCAGGAGATCTTCGATGAAATTGTTCTCCAGGCACAGGGCCACCGGATGGTAGGCGGAAGAGTGTTGTTCACTGATTCCACCCATCTGAAAGCTAGTGCCAACAAGCATAAATATACGAAAGAAATCGTTGAAGTAGAGACGCGGGAATATATTGGTGATTTGGATAAGGCCATTGAGGAGGACCGGAGACAACAGGGAAAAAAGCCTCTAAAAGCCAGAGAGGAAGTGAAGAAAACAAAAGAGATCCGAAAGAGCACGACCGACCCTGACTGTGGGTTCATGTCACGGGATCATAAACAGGAAATGTTCTGCTATCTGGACCATCGGACGACCGACATGAAATTTAACATTATCACGGATGCCTTCGTCACTCCGGGAAATGTGCATGACTCCGTTCCCTACCTTGAACGTTTGGACCGGCAGATCAACAGGTTTGGCTTACATGTGGAGGCTGTTGCTTTAGATTCCGGCTATCTGACAAACCCCATCTGTAAAGGTCTGTCTGACAGAGATATTTTTGGGGTCATTGCCCATCGCAGATACCATCCGACACAAGGACTGTTTCCAAAATGGAAGTTTGAGTACGACGAAGAACAAAATATCTATATCTGTCCCAACGGGGAGATACTGTCCTATTCCACTACCAACCGGGAAGGCTACAGGGAATATAAATCAGATCCGAATAAGTGTGCGGCCTGCCCGCTCCTGGAAAAGTGTACCCGATCAAAAAACCACCAAAAGGTGGTCACCCGCCATGTCTGGGAGGAACACAAAGAGAAGGTACGGCTGAACCGCCTGTCCCCTTCGGGAAAAATGCTGTATAAATTCAGAAAGGAAAAAGTCGAACGAAGCTTCGCAGATTCAAAAGAACTGCACGGGCTTCGTTATTGCCGGTTGAGGGGATTACAGAAGGTCAGCGAGCAAGTGTTGCTTACAGCAGCCTGCCAGAACATGAAGAAGATTGCCATACATCTGGATAGACAGGTCTAGGTGGATGGGAATCTTTTTCTTAAAAATAAAAACACAAAAATCTAGATACAAGTCGTCTAAATGTAAAATAAAAAAGCCTGTAGAGAAAAAAACA
>NZ_JBHUEO010000101.1:0-535 GCF_042680885.1 Siminovitchia sediminis
ACAATACGATCCAAGATTGCATCTGCCAGGGTTTCCTCCCCAATCTTTTCATGCCAGCCTCTCGGATCAAATTGAGAACAGAAGATAGTTGATCCGTTTCTATGCCTTGCCTCAATGATTTCTAATTTATCGCGTGCTTCATTTCCTTTTAACGGGTTAATAGCCACTCATCTAAAATTAAGAGATTGACTTTTTTGTATTGTTTTATCACTTTGCGGAATATACCCTCGCCCCTGGCCACTGCCAATTCATCAAGAAGATCAGGCAATCGGACATACTTCACTTTATAAAACTGGCGGCAGGCAGCTATGCCAAATGCACAAGCAAGGTATGTCTTTCCATTCCCCGACGCACCTTTTAAAATGATGTTATGATATTCTTCAATGTAATTGCCGTGAGCCAGCCGCAAATTTATCCAGCTTTCTGTCTGGATGATATTCAATATCCTCAATGGAAGCCTGATTATTACTTAATTGTGCGCTTTTAATAAGACGTTCCAGTTTATTGTTTTGCCGGCGTGACCACTCCGTGTCCA
>NZ_JBHUEO010000102.1:0-2438 GCF_042680885.1 Siminovitchia sediminis
GGTTTTTGGGTGTGTAGTAACTTCAATTATCCTTAGAATTCAGGGGGTGGCAATTTTTTTGCTTATAAAGCCCGCTATAAAGACATTCTATAGCCTATTT
This sequence comes from Siminovitchia sediminis, assembly GCF_042680885.1. NCBI lineage: Bacteria > Bacillati > Bacillota > Bacilli > Caryophanales > Bacillaceae > Siminovitchia > Siminovitchia sediminis. Next base: position 101 of record NZ_JBHUEO010000102.1, read on the forward strand.
AATATAAAAGTTTTGACAATACGGGAAACAGTTAAGGAGTGGGAAAATGAAAAAGGTGAAAAGGTTTAATATTTTACAATACGTTATCCCCTTTTTCTTAATAAGTTTAGTTGCTTGTGATACTGATGAAACATCAGGGGAACCAATTATTTACGAAGGGATTGTTCAAGAGAAACATTTCCAAAAAGGAGATGTAAATGTCGGAGTAGGTGTTGGATCAAATGGAAGTATAGCTGTTACACCAGTCGTTTCAAGTGACAAATATATTATTTTTGTTGATGGCAAGGATTATGAAGTATCAGAAAAAGTCTGGCTTTCTGTAGAAAAAGACGATCATATAGAGTACGAGAAAGGTGTTTTTGGTGGGATTAGAAATATAAAAGTTCTATATGAAGAGGAAACGAATTAAAAACTTAAAGTATTTTTAGGTTTATTTTGTGATAAAACAGGACAAAATATGGAGTCATTGTTATTAATATTAGAATTAACAAAGGGGTGACTTTTAATGCCGTTTCCTCTAGTAAAGAAAAAGGAGTCTATACTATCGAAAAATGAAAGAAAGAATAGTGAAGTTTATTGCCTGTTGTTAGGTTTAGAACATGATGTTGAATTCTTGGAAAAAATCCCTATCGAAGAACAAAGGTATTTATTAGGACGGATAAACTATATTAAAAGTTATCTGAAAGGTGAAAGGAAGGTCAATTCAAACGAATAAAAATTATCAATAATTGGAGGGGAGTTTAATGGCTATGCGATTAGGTGTTGGCTTCTTTACAAATTCAGAAAAATTGTTTAGTAAAGATGAACTTGAGCAGGTTTTACAAGAAGATTCGTCATTCTTTATCGAGTATGTTGAAACGAAATGGTTACATAGGTATTTTAAAATGAAAGCTATGGCGAATGAAACTGCTATACCATCCATTACTTCAACAATATCTGATACACCCAATCGTAACAATCAATTTAGTAGTAAAACGGAATCGTATGCACTAAAATCCATTATCGCAAATGAGTGGATTAACCTTTTTCATGAAAAGCTCGACTTGTTACCGGAAGAGTTCAAAAAGTTGATAGAATTGAAATATTTGAACAGACGGGAGGACGGAAAATATCACGGGGATTATTTTGTATACACTCAACTGAACGTATCAAGGGCAAAGTATTATCGCATGAAAAAGGAGGCTTTGGAAGAATTGGGCAGACTGCTTTATCCATCGTGAGTATCATTTCAAGAGTTGATATGTTACAACAACAAAAACCGAAACCATATTCAAAAGGGGTACGAAGAGGGTCATCCATTGATTATAAAATGGAGACAATCAATGATAAGTTTCCTCGTTTAGAAATAATGATTTTTGTGTCTATGATCGTTGTCTTGATCCTTTAAGTCCCCTTCTATACTTTGATAATGAGTGTAGGAGCGGGTTCTAAAGTATAGTTTTTAACTTTAATTAGTGAAGATGAAGAATTAGTAAAAAACAATTGTAGTATGACTTGTATGTCATACTACAGTATGATATAATGTAATCAAAGCCAAAAGATAATCACTTCAATTAAGGGGGAATCAAATGAATGCTATTTTTAACTTTTTCGCTAGCTTATTCTATATGGTTCTTGGTTTAGTCCTTGTTGTTGTTATTGGTTGTATATCCATCTTTATTATTTATCATCTTGGGGTTTGGTTATTTAGTCTTGATAAAATCGCGCATTTTGTTAAAGAGAAAGATCATGTTGTTAGTTTATTTGTGGTTGGTATTGTTTTTGTTGGTGGTCTGATGTTATTTTCTACTATTTTCGGAGATTAAAGAAGCTATGTTTTCTACATGCTTTTATTAAGGGGGAATATAAAATGTTTAAAAAATTAATGGCAAGTGCATTATCGTTGGGATTAATGGGGAATATCCTTTTACCAATTAACTCTGTGAATGCTGAAAGCGTAGGGAAGTGTTCGATTACTATTGATGCCAATAAACATGTCGTAGGCAATGAAGCAGATGCCACAGGTGCTTGTAAAGGGTATGTTGTCGGATATGTAACCCCTAGTGGGAAGGCTATGGTAATAGGTGCTGTTTCAAAGCCTGTAAGTAATGGAGAGGTCGTAAGATACTCTACCATTAATGGTGAGTTTGATTTATTTGTTACAGTTATTCCTATAAAGTCTGAACCTAATCCTGATCCTGATCCTGCTGAACCTGAAAAACCAGTAGAGAAGCCTGAACAACCTGCTGAACCGGAAAAGCCGGTAGAGAAACCTGAACAACCTGCTGAACCGGAAAAGCCGGTAGAGAAACCTGAACAACCTGCTGAACCTGAAAAACCAGTAGAGAAACCTGAACAA
>NZ_JBHUEO010000102.1:2577-3538 GCF_042680885.1 Siminovitchia sediminis
GGAAAAGCCAGTAGAGAAACCTGAACAACCTGCTGAACCTGAAAAACCAGTAGAGAAACCTGAACAACCTGCTGAACCGGAAAAACCAGTAGAGAAGCCTGAACAACCTGCTGAACCTGAAAAACCAGTAGAGAAACCTGAACAACCTGCTGAACCGGAAAAGCCGGTAGAGAAACCTGAACAACCTGCTGAACCGGAAAAGCCGGTAGAGAAACCTGAACAACCTGCTGAACCTGAAAAACCAGTAGAGAAACCTGAACAACCTGCTGAACCGGAAAAGCCGGTAGAGAAACCTGAACAACCTGCTAAACCTGAAAAACCAGTGGAAAATCCTAAACAACCTTCTAAAGCTGAAAAACCAATGAAAAAGCCTGAACAAGAACAAGGAGCTAAAGTAAGCGGAAAACCTGGGTCTAAGTTCAAAGGGGAGACTTTGCTAACAAGTAAAGTATCTGAACAGGCAAATGTCAAAGATGATAGAAAAGAGGGTAAACCTTTGCCAAATGTTGGTACAAGCATCTATAACATGATGCTAAAACCCGAAAATCCTACTGAACGCCAATTTGTTGTTAAACCAGTAGAAGAACTGGGAACTAAAGTAAGCGAACAACCTGCGTCAAAGTTCAAAGCAGAAACTTTGCCAAAAACAACAAATAGCGTTGAAAATGAAGCGTCTGAACAGACAAATGTAAAGTCCCAATATGATGAAAAAGAGGGTAAACCTTTGCCAAATACGGCTACAAACTTCTATAACATGATGCTAATAGGAGCAGTGCTAGTGTTGACAGGAGGGGGATTCTTCTTATACCGAAGAAAACAGAGCTAGTATAACTAGCTCTCAGCTTGTAGAGAAAGTATATGTTTTTTTCTCTACAGGCTTTTTTATTTTACATTTAGACGACTTGTATCTAGATTTTTGTGTTTTTATTTTTAAGAAAAAGATTCCCATCCACCTAGACCT
>NZ_JBHUEO010000103.1:0-642 GCF_042680885.1 Siminovitchia sediminis
ATCGTGCAGTCACAGATCCTCATTGCCGAAGGCCACTCCCTGCACGGGGAAAGGGTACAGATTCCGAAGCAGGAAGACCTCACGATGAACGGATATGCCATCCAGTCGAGGGTGACGACGGAAGATCCGCTCAATGATTTCATGCCCGATACCGGCAAGATTATGGTGTACCGCTCGGGCGGCGGCTTCGGGGTGCGCCTGGATGCGGGCAACGGCTTCCAGGGGGCAGTCATCACGCCGCATTATGACTCCCTGCTTGTCAAAGTGTCCACCCAGGCCCTGACCTTCCGGCAGGCGGCCTCCAAAATGGTCCGGACGTTAAAAGAATTCCGGATCCGCGGCATCAAAACAAATATCCCGTTTTTAATCAATGTGATGGAGCATGAGCAGTTCATCACCGGGGAATATGACACGTCCTTTCTGGACAGCACCCCCGAGCTGTTTGCCTTTCCGGAAAGCCGGGACCGCGGAACGAAGCTGCTCAAATATATCGGGACCGTGACACTCAACGGGTTTCCGGGCATTGAGAAGACCAAAAAGCCGGTGGAGTCCGAGCCAAGAATCCCGTCCATCCCGGTGGACCACAAGATCCAGCCGGGGACAAAGCAGATTCTTGACGAACGGGGAGCGGACGGTCTCGCA
>NZ_JBHUEO010000103.1:652-1137 GCF_042680885.1 Siminovitchia sediminis
CCCGGGCATTGAGAAGACCAAAAAGCCGGTGGAGTCCGAGCCAAGAATCCCGTCCATCCCGGTGGACCACAAGATCCAGCCGGGGACAAAGCAGATTCTTGACGAACGGGGAGCGGACGGTCTCGCAGACTGGGTACGAAGCCGGCAGAAGGTTCTGGTAACGGACACCACCTTCCGGGACGCGCACCAATCGCTTTTGGCCACCCGGGTGCGCAGCCGTGATCTGCTCCAGGCAGCCGGCCCGACGGCACATCTCCTTCCTGAACTGTTTTCCGTGGAGATGTGGGGCGGGGCCACCTTTGACGTAGCCTACCGGTTCCTGAAAGAAGACCCGTGGGACCGCCTTGCCAAGATGAGGGAAAAGATGCCGAACCTTTTGTTCCAGATGCTGTTCCGCGGATCGAACGCCGTCGGCTACACGAACTATCCGGATAACGTCATTAAAGCGTTCATCGAGGAAGCCGCCGATGCCGGGATTGATGTGT
>NZ_JBHUEO010000103.1:1147-1492 GCF_042680885.1 Siminovitchia sediminis
AAAAAGATGCCGAACCTTTTGTTCCAGATGCTGTTCCGCGGATCGAACGCCGTCGGCTACACGAACTATCCGGATAACGTCATTAAAGCGTTCATCGAGGAAGCCGCCGATGCCGGGATTGATGTGTTCCGGATCTTTGACAGCCTCAACTGGATCAAGGGCATGGAAGTGGCGATAGATGCCGTGCGGCAGACGGGCAAGATCGCAGAAGCGACGATATGTTACACCGGGGATATCGATGACCCGGACCGTCCGAAATACCATATCGACTACTATAAGAAGATGGCGAGGGAGCTGGAGGCGCAGGGTGCGCATATGCTGGCGATCAAGGACATGGCCGGGCTC
>NZ_JBHUEO010000103.1:1502-2052 GCF_042680885.1 Siminovitchia sediminis
CTGTTACACCGGGGATATCGATGACCCGGACCGTCCGAAATACCATATCGACTACTATAAGAAGATGGCGAGGGAGCTGGAGGCGCAGGGTGCGCATATGCTGGCGATCAAGGACATGGCCGGGCTCCTGAAGCCGCAGGCTGCCTACCGCCTCATTTCCGAATTGAAAGAGACGGTCGGCCTGCCGATCCATCTGCATATGCACGATACAGGCGGCAACGGCATCCTGACGTACACGAAAGCGATCGAAGCCGGGGTGGATGTCATCGATACGGCGATCGGTTCGATGGCAGGCCTGACATCCCAGCCGAGCCTGAACACACTCTACTATGCACTGGAAGGAACCGAACAGGCATTGGACATTGACATTGATTCTCTGGAAAAGCTGTCCTATTACTGGGAAGACGTCCGCAAGTATTACAAGGACTTTGAAAGCGGCATGATGTCGCCGCACTCAGAAGTATACCGGCATGAAATGCCGGGCGGGCAGTACAGCAACCTGCAGCAGCAGGCCAAAGCGGTCGGGCTTGGCGGCCGCTGGGAAGAGGTA
>NZ_JBHUEO010000103.1:2062-2833 GCF_042680885.1 Siminovitchia sediminis
AGACTTTGAAAGCGGCATGATGTCGCCGCACTCAGAAGTATACCGGCATGAAATGCCGGGCGGGCAGTACAGCAACCTGCAGCAGCAGGCCAAAGCGGTCGGGCTTGGCGGCCGCTGGGAAGAGGTAAAGGACATGTACAGCCGGGTCAACCGGATGTTTGGCGACATCGTCAAGGTGACCCCTTCCTCCAAAGTGGTCGGAGACATGGCCCTGTTTATGGTGCAAAACGACCTGGATGAAGAAGCCGTGCTGGAAAGGGGGATGTCCATCGACTTCCCGGATTCCGTGATTGAGATGTTTGAAGGCTATCTGGGCCAGCCGCAGGGCGGATTTCCAAAAGACCTGCAAAAGGTCATCCTGAAAGACCGCGAGCCGATCAACGTCCGGCCGGGAGAGCTGCTCGAAGACATCGACTTTGGCCGGCTTAAAGAAGAGCTCGCCGAGGAGATGGGGCCACACGTCACCAAAAAAGACGTGATTGCCTACGCCCTGTATCCGAAGGTGTTCAAAGAATACCTGGGCACCATTCAGGAGTTCGGAGATATTTCCGTGCTGGATACACCAACGTTTGTCCACGGCCTGAGGCTCGGTGAAGAGATTGAAGTGGAGATCGAAACGGGCAAGACCCTAATTGTCAAGCTTGTCTCCATCGGGCAGCCCCAGGCAGACGGCACACGGGTCGTCTATTTCGAGCTGAACGGCCAGCCGAGGGAAGTGGTGATCAAGGATGAGAACATCAAATCCACGGTAGTCATGAAGCAAAAGGCCGA
>NZ_JBHUEO010000104.1:0-17939 GCF_042680885.1 Siminovitchia sediminis
ATCCCTGAAAGACGATCAGGTAGATAGGTCCGGCGTGGACGTGTGGTGACACATGGAGCTGACGGATACTAATCGATCGAGGGCTTAATCAAAATTAAAAGGCGGAAGCGCCCGTCCGGTCCAAGGAGACTTGTGACCTCGAGGGGCTGGGCGCCGGAGCTGGATTGAATAAAAAGCGCAGGCGACTGACCTGGTGCGACAAGCGCTGGAGCTTCCGGCGGAAAAGCCGGCAGGCTTTGACAGAGGAAGTGAAGCGACCTCGAGCACCAAGGAGCCGGAGCTGGATTGAACAATTCTTGGCATCTTCTCTTATCTGGTTTTGAGAGAATGAACATTCTCTTAACAATAACATAGTCTGGCGGCGATAGCGAAGAGGTCACACCCGTTCCCATCCCGAACACGGAAGTTAAGCTCTTCAGCGCCGATGGTAGTGAGGGGATTCCCCTTGTGAGAGCAGGACGCTGCCAGGCAAACAAAAACATGGAGTGAGTGCTCCATGTTTTTGTTTTGACTTCCAGACTTTGGTAAAGGTCATTTTCACTATTCATTGCCATGATTTCCACTAAATTTTAACATTAAAACAAGCAAACGAATCTATCCTAAGAATGAATCACATAGAATTTAGTGCCTGTTCTTGATTTCCTTCATTTCTTTCTATATAATGAAGTATAAGCTTTTTTTCTATTGCCGCGGAGTGGAGCAGTCTGGCAGCTCGTCGGGCTCATAACCCGAAGGTCGCAGGTTCAAATCCTGCCTCCGCAATAAGGAAGTTGCATGCGCCAAGACTACCAGTACTTCCTCATATTGGGCCAGGCGTTGCAGCCGGATGATCTTTTAACAAAATAAACAAAGTAAACCTTAGGGGAGGTAGTGCTACCTAAGGTTTTTTTGTATAATCTAAGGGAGTCGTATATGAAAGCATATGAATTGATTTCCAATACTCCGGAAGAAACACTGGGCATTGCTTCACAGCTGGGAAGCTTGCTAAAGCCGTTAGATGTGCTGCTTTTGGAAGGCGATCTGGGGGCGGGTAAAACCACTTTTACCAAAGGACTGGCTGCCGGTTTGGGGATAAAAGGAAATGTGAACAGCCCTACTTTTACCATTATTAAAGAGTATAAAGGCCGTCTTCCTTTGTATCACATGGACGTTTATCGTTTAGAGGATTCATTTGAGGATTTAGGTTTTGATGAATATTTTTACGGTAATGGTGTAACCGTTGTAGAATGGGCTCAATTTATTGAAGACCAGCTTCCGGCCGATCACCTTTCCATTCATTTACATTATGAAGATGGTAATCGAAGACGCATCGTTTTTTATCCGGCCGGGAAGAGGTACAAAGCTTTATGTGAGGAGTTTTTTCATGAATATTCTGGCAATTGATACGTCCAATGATGTACTGGGCATTGGACTTGTAATTGAATCGAAGGTCGTGGGGGAATATATTACAAATTTGAAAAAAAACCATAGCGTACGTGTGATGCCGGCCATTCAACAGCTGCTGGCTGATTGTGAAATGAAACCCGACGATTTAAATAAAATTGTTGTCGCCGGGGGTCCCGGTTCCTATACAGGAGTCCGTATTGGCGTAACGATTGCAAAGACCATGGCCTGGACCCTCGGAATTCCTTTATCCAGTGTTTCCAGTCTGGCGGTACTTGCAGCAGCCGGACGATACTTTCCAGGGCTTATATGTCCATTATTTGATGCAAGAAGAGGCTTGATCTATTCCGGGCTCTATCGGTTTGACCATCAAGAGTTGGTGACTGTCCGTCAAGACTGCAACATCCCTGCAGAGGAATGGGCTTTACTTTTAAAAGAGCATGAGGAGCCCGTGTTGTTTGTCGGAAACGATATATCTATCCATCAAGAAACCTTTAAATCAACGCTGGGACAAGCTGCCTGTTTTGCGGCTCCGGGAGAATATAACCCGCGGCCCGGAGAATTGGGTTTAATGGGGGTCAGCCGTCCCGAGGAAAATGTACATACGTTTACTCCAAACTACATCCGGCTTGTAGAGGCGGAAGCCAAATGGCTGGAGAGACAGGGGAAAATACAAAATGATTGATCGCAGCATGGAAGCTATTAAAAATATTGAGTTCCGTCTTGCCAACTTGGAAGATATTCCACACCTTCATCATATTGAGAGCCGTTCCTTTACGGCACCGTGGCCTGAGGAAGCTTTCTATAACGATATCGCCCATAATCGGTTTGCCTCATATGTTTTTATTGAAGTAGACGGTGTGAAAGCCGGGTATTGCGGCGTATGGATTATTTTAGATGAAGCGCATATTACGAATATTGCTGTGTTGCCGGAATATCGGGGAAGAAAGCTTGGCGAAAAACTGCTTTGCAAAATGATGGAGCTAGCAAAAGAAGCCGGAGCAAAAACGATGACACTTGAAGTGCGTGTAAGTAATCACGTTGCGAAGTCGCTATATAAGAAGCTTGGGTTTCAGGATGGCGGCATCCGAAGAGGTTATTATACAGATAATCATGAAGATGCACAGGTGATGTGGGTGAATTTATGAGCAACAAAGAGATCATTGTACTAGGAATAGAAACAAGCTGTGATGAAACTGCTGCATCTGTTGTTAAAAATGGAACGGAAATCCTTTCAAATGTAGTTGCCAGCCAAATAGAAAGCCACAAGAGATTTGGAGGGGTTGTTCCGGAACTGGCTTCCAGGCATCATGTTGAGCAAATGACAATCGTCATTGAGGAAGCCTTGAATCAAGCAGAGGTAAGTCTTAAAGAAATTGATGCAATCGCGGTGACAGAAGGTCCGGGATTGGTCGGTGCCCTGCTTGTTGGAGTCAATGCGGCCAAAGCGTTGGCGTTTAGTTCAAATAAGCCGCTGGTCGGTGTTCATCATATTGCAGGCCATATTTATGCCAACCGGCTGATCACTGATTTTACATTTCCACTCTTATCGCTTGTCGTGTCCGGAGGCCATACAGAGCTCATATACATGGAAGAAGACGGAGCTTTCCAGGTCATTGGCGAAACTCTGGATGACGCGGCAGGCGAAGCTTATGACAAAGTGGCACGGACATTGAATCTACCTTACCCGGGAGGGCCGCAAATTGATAAACTTGCTCAGGTAGGCAAGCCTGTGATCGATTTGCCGAGAGCCTGGCTGGAAGAAGGATCATATGATTTTAGCTTCAGCGGTTTAAAATCAGCAGTAATCAACACTTTGCACAATGCGGAACAGCGTGGGGAAAAGATATCCCCAGAAGATCTGGCTGCCAGTTTTCAGGAAAGTGTCATTGACGTATTAACTGAAAAAACTGTCCGGGCTGCCAGGGAGTTTGGGGTCAGGCAGGTATTGCTTGCTGGGGGAGTAGCAGCAAATCAGGGCTTGCGGGCCTCTTTGGAACAAGCTTTTAGTGACTTGCATCAAATTGAACTAGTGATCCCGCCTTTATATTTATGTACAGATAATGCAGCCATGATCGCTGCTGCAGGTACTGTGCTTTATAAGGCAGGCAAGAGAGGAAAACTGGATATGAATGCTCATCCGGGTTTGGATTTAGAGAACTTTTAATAAGCGGCTTCGGTCGCTTTTTTTGTGCTTAACGCACCCTAATTAGGAAAATAGAGATAGAAATTAAAAGGATCACCAGAGTATCCACAGGTATGTGGGTAATGTGGATGAAACGTACGCGAGAATGTGGATAATGTGTATAATAATGTTAATAAGTTGAAAAGTCTAGTGTTAGCCTGTGTGCAATGTTGTTAATAACTTTAGTAAGTTTAAAGCGCGAAATCCCGGTTCAAAGCTCGAAATCCCGGTTCAAAGCTCGAACCCCCGGTTCAAAGCACGAACCCCCAGTTCAAAGCGCAAAATCCCAGTTCAAAGCTCGAAATCCCAGTTCAAAGCGCGAAATCCCAGTTCAAAGCTCGAAATCGCGATCCAAAGCGCGAAATCGCGATCCAAAGCGCGAAATCCCGGTTCAAAGCGCGAAATCCCGGTTCAAAGCGCGAAATCCCAGTTCAAAGCGCGAAATCCCAGTTCAAAGCGCGAAATCCCGATCCAAAGCTCGAAATCCTGGTTCAAAGCGCGAAATCGCGATCCAAAGCGCGAAATCCTGGTTCAAAGCGCGAACCCCCGGTTCAAAGCTCGAAATCCGAGTTCAAAGCGCGAAATCGCGATCCAAAGCGCGAAATCCCAGTTCAAAGCGCGAACCCCCGGTTCAAAGCGCGAACCCCCGGTTCAAAGCGCGAAATCCCGGTTTAAAGCGCGAAATCCGAGTTCAAAGCGCGAAATCGCGACCCAAAGCTCGAAATCCCGATTCAAAGCACGAACCCCCAGTTCAAAGCACGAAATCCCAGTTCAAAGCGCGAACCCCCGGTTCAAAGCGCGAAATCCCATTTCAAAGCGCAAAATCCCAGTTCAAAGCTCGAAATCCCGATCCAAAGCGCGAACCCCCGGTTCAAAGCGCGAACCCCCGGTCCAAAGCGTGAAATCGCGACCCAAAGCTCGAAATCCCGGTTCAAAGCGCGAAATTGCGATCCAAAGCGCGAAATCCCGGTTTAAAGCGTGAAATCGCGATCCAAAGCGCGAAATCCCAGTTCAAAGCGCGAACCCCCGGTTCAAAGCACGAACCCCCGGTTCAATGCACTAAATCCGTCTCAAAATAATTCATAGTGCCAAACCGCCAAATAAAGTTTAAATTGCAAACTCCGCCATCTATAGTCCCGTTTGCAGTTTATACAACAAAAAAAGACCCTGCATGATGCAGGGCCCTAAGCATCTGATTCCTCCAAAAGCTCCGTCCATTCTTCCATTAATTGATCGATTTCTGATTTTACTTTTTCTACTTCGGTATGAATCTCCAATGATTTTTCGTGGTCTTCGTAGATTTCCGGCTGGCAGAGCAGGTCTTCTTTTTCAGCTAAGGTCATTTCCAGCTGGGTGACTTGCTCTTCTAATTCGCTGATTCGGCGTTTCCGCTGCCGCTCCAGTTTTTTCCGTTCCTTTTCCTGTTGATAAGAAGGTTTATTCACAAAAGAAGTTGCCGTTTTGCGTGTTTTTGCTTCTTTTTTCTGCGCCAGTCTGGCCAATTCTGCCATTTCTTCCTTCTTTTCAACATAATAATCGTAGTCACCTAAATATTCCACTGTTGCTTCTGTGGACAGTTCCACCACTTTTGTTGCAATTCTGTTGATAAAGTAGCGGTCGTGGGAAACGAATAAAATGGTTCCCGGATAATCCACAAGGGCGTTTTCCAGCACTTCTTTGCTATCGAGGTCTAAATGGTTGGTCGGCTCGTCCAATATGAGCAGATTGGCATTTTGCAACATGAGTCTGGCCAGAGCGAGACGGGCCTTTTCGCCCCCGCTTAATGAAGAAACGGTCTTGAGGACGTCGTCGCCGCTGAACAGAAAATTGCCGAGAACCGTCCGAATGTCTTTTTCGTTTTTAAGCGGATAGTGGTCCCATAATTCCTGCAACACGGTTTTATTGGAAGATAAGTCGGCCTGTTCCTGGTCATAATAGCCAATTTGGACATTGGAGCCATAGCGGATGTCTCCGGATAACAGTGGCAGCTTCTTCGTAATCGTTTTTAGCAAAGTAGACTTCCCTACGCCGTTTGGACCGACCAATGCGATACTGTCACCGCGCGAAAGCTTCAAAAGGATACCCTTTGCCAATGGTTCTCCGTTATACCCGATCACCGCATTTTCGAGTGAAAGGACATCATTCCCGCTTTGCTTATCGATGGAAAAAGAAAAGGAAGCAGATTTTTCATCGCCAGCCGGGCGGTCCATGATGGTCATGCGCTCCAGTTGTTTCCGCCGGCTTTGGGCGCGCTTGGTCGTAGAGGCCCTTGCCAGATTCCGCTGGATGAAATCTTCTAATTTTGCGATTTCCCCCTGCTGTTTTTCATACAGCTTCCTCTCTCGTTCATACTTCTCAGCTTTCTGTTCAAGGTATTTACTATAATTTCCGTGATATACGGAGATCTCCTGTCTTGAAAGCTCATACACTTGTGTGACGATTTGATCCAAGAAATAGCGGTCATGGGAGACGAGGAGCAGAGCTCCGGGATAATTCTGCAGGTACTTTTCCAACCATGCCATCGTTTCAATATCCAGGTGGTTCGTCGGCTCGTCCAAAATGAGTAAATCGGGCTGCGTTAATAAAAGCTTCGCCAAAGCAAGGCGGGTTTTTTGGCCGCCGCTCAGCGTGGCAATGCATGTATCGTAATCCTCTTCAAAAAATCGGAATCCATGCAAGACGGACCGTATATCCGATTCATATTGGTAACCGCCCATTTCCTTGAACGTCTCCTGCAGGCGGTCATATTCCGATAGTAATCTGTCATAGGCCCCTTCCTGCTCATAGTTTGCAGGATCTGCCAACTGCAGTTCTATGTTCCGTAATTGCTGTTCCATTTCTCTGACGTTTTTAAAGACAGACAGCATTTCCTCCCAGATTGTCAAGTCGGATTCCAAACCGGTATGCTGTGACAGATAGCCGATGGAGGTATCTTTCGGCTTAACCATCTGCCCTGAATCATAAGACAATTCTCCGGAAATAATTTTAAGCAGCGTAGACTTTCCTGCGCCGTTTCTTCCTACAAGCGCTGTACGGTCTTTGTCGTGAAGCTCCAGTTTTATATTTGATAAAATCAGATCTGCCCCAAAATATTTCGTGATCTGCTGTACTTGTAACAGTAGCATGAATTCTACACCTCTAATCATAGTCAGTTTACCATTTTTTGAGTTTTTGACAATCTGTAAAATTCATCAAGAGGGATAGGACAGGATTTCCGAAATAGTGTATGATGGAAAAGAGGTGTTGAACGTGAGTAAGTTAACCCATTTTAATGAAGAAGGCAGGGCGCAAATGGTGGATGTAAGCGGAAAACCTGAGACGGTCCGCACTGCCATTGCCCAATCCAGTATTGAAGTCAATCAAACCATTTATGAACATATCAGTCGGCATAAAGTAAAGAAAGGGGATGTTCTTTCTGTTGCTCAGGTGGCGGGAATTATGGCTGCCAAGAAAACGTGGGACATCATTCCCATGTGCCATCCGATCCCTTTAAAAGGCATTAATATTTCTTTTGAATGGGAAGACGGCAAAGAAGGGCACAGGCAGCTGAAGATTACAGCATCGGTTAAAACCATTGGAAATACAGGCGTTGAAATGGAAGCCCTCACCGCCGTTTCTGCTGCAGCGCTGACCGTTTATGATATGTGCAAGGCGATTGATAAAGGGATGGTTATCGGTCCAACATATTTAGTCGAGAAGACAGGCGGAGTTTCAAGTAAGGATTTTAAACGATAATGGCATAGTAATCTTGGCATCTAGTCTTGGAGGCTCGATAAATGAACGAAGAAACAAAAATACCGCAGGCTACGGCAAAGCGGCTGCCGCTATATTACAGGTTTTTGAAAAATTTGCATGCTTCAGGAAAACAAAGAGTTTCATCCGCTGAATTAAGCGAAGCGGTGAAAGTGGATTCCGCTACAATCCGCAGAGATTTTTCCTATTTTGGAGCGCTTGGAAAAAAAGGATATGGGTATAATGTAAACTATCTGCTTACTTTTTTCCGAAAAACGCTTGACCAGGATGAACTGTCAAAAGTTGCTTTAATCGGTGTGGGAAATTTAGGAACGGCTTTCTTAAATTATAACTTTCTAAAAAATAATAACACAAAGATTGCCCTGGCATTTGATGTCGATCCTGCCAAGATCGGAAAAGAGATCAGCGGTGTCCCCGTATATGATATGAATGAGTTGGAAGAGCGATTGCAAAAAGAAGATGTGATGGTGGCGATTCTGACGGTGCCGTCAAGTGCTGCTCAGACGATTACGGACAGGATAGTCAAAACAGATATTAAGGGAATTTTGAACTTTACCCCTGCACGCTTGAATGTTCCGCCATCCATACGGGTTCATCATATCGACTTGGCAGTGGAGCTGCAGTCTCTCATCTATTTTTTAAAAAACTTTCCGCCTGATGACACGGAAAATTCACAGGAACATACGAATTTAAATGGCTAATCCGACAAGTTTCCGTTAAAATAAGACATATGAGGAGGTGGGCCCTATGGGAGTAGGTCCAGGAAGTTTACTGATTATCGCTTTTGTCGCTCTCTTGATTTTTGGTCCCAAAAAGTTGCCTGAATTAGGTAAAGCAGCAGGAAATACTTTGCGTGAATTTAAGAACGCAACCAAAGGGCTGGCGGAAGACGATGAGAAGGACAAGAAGAAAGACACCGACCAGTGATAGGATGAACGATATGAATGAGAAGAACATGACGGTTCTTGATCATATAGAAGAATTAAGAAAACGGCTGGTGATTATAGTCGTTTTCTTTGTGCTGGCGATGATTGTCAGCTTTTTTTTATCACAGCCACTGATTAAATGGATTCAGCATGCAAGTGCTGCACAGGATATTACCATGAACGCTTTCAAGGTAACCGATCCGTTTAAAGTGTTTATGCAAATGGCGTTCGTCCTGGCATTGATTATGACTTCGCCGGTGATTTTATATCAGCTGTGGGCCTTTATCAGTCCCGGATTACTGGAAAAAGAACGGAAAGTCACACTCAGTTATATTCCCGTATCGCTTGTGTTGTTTATTGCGGGGGTTCTTTTCTCCTATTATGTTTTGTTTCCGTTTGTGATCCGTTTTATGCTCGGTTTGTCGGGCAATATGGATATTCAAACGATGATTGGCATCAACGAGTATTTTCATTTTCTATTTCAGATCACAATTCCGTTTGGTGTTCTTTTCCAACTGCCGGTTGTCATCCTTTTCTTGACACGGCTTGGTCTCGTGACGCCGGACTTACTGAAACAGGTACGTAAATATGCATACTTTATTTTACTTGTCATCGCCGCTTTCATTACACCGCCGGATGTCATTTCTCATATGATGGTGACAGTACCGCTGTTGCTGCTGTATGAAATCAGTATTTGGATTTCGAAAATCGGCTATAAGAAAGTACAGGAAGCAGAGGCCGAATGGGAGAGACAAATGAATAGCGAGCAGTAGGGAAAACATCGAGAGTATGGTCAACCACCTTGGATGGCCATGCTTTTTTTTCTTGTTTACATTCTATACAGTTATTCGAATAAAAGAATTGTAACGCCCATCTGGCTTTACGGACGGGGCAAACCAGCGGCCGACATCCATGGGATGTGGCATCTGAACGTGACTTTGTCACGAGGCGCAGGCCGTATCGGTGGAAGCGTAAGATCAGGTCGCGGCCATAACCCGGAATTAAAGCTGCTGCGGCGCATAATGGAGCATTTCAAGCATGCTTTTAACGATTTGACATCAGATACCAGGGTGAAAAGCTGTTTGATGGAAATCGTCTTTTTATCGTGGGTTCCTGATGGCATAACGATGGGTCGTTTGTACGGCGTTGGACGGGCGCTTGCATTTTTCTTAAAAGAGGGGGCAAGGGGTTGATTTATCTAACGGTTGTCTTACTTGCGATCGTGATCGGTTATCCGGTCTCGGATTATTACTATATGAAAAAAGCAGATCTTCAGAATAAGCCAAAAATGTATTGGAACATCATTATTCCACAATGGGTGATTGTCTGGATTATTCTGTCTTACTGGGCTTGGACGGGCCGATCCGTGTCTGAATTATTTTTTGTCAAGGATCCTCTGCTCTCTTCCCAGGCAGGGCATTTAAAAGATATCGGCTTGGGGGCAGTAACAGCCGGTGTTCTTTTGGCTTTGGCTGTTATTTTTTCAAAAAAATTGAAAGAAAAAATTTCAATATATTTCAGCAGCCAGCTTGACGAAGTCCGGTTTATGCTGCCGACTACATTAAAGGAACGAGTGTTGTTTGTAGGGGTAGCTCTCACAGCGGGATTTTGTGAGGAAGTCATTTTTCGCGGAGTCATGCTGTATTATGTGGGGCAGCTTCCGTTTGACCTTTCAGTTATAGCGATCGTTATTGTTTTAAGCATGCTGTTTGGCATTGTTCACTTATATCAAGGATGGAGCGGCGTACTCAGTACAGCCTATTTAGGCGGATTATTGCTGGTGGTCTATCTGATTACCGGAAACCTCTGGATCAGTATCGCTTTACATTTTCTCATCGATGTGAAATTTGTCTTTTTTCCAAACAAAACCTCGCAAACAGGGCAAGAAGACGGATAAGCTTCTTGCCCTGTTTGACATTATTTGCGCTCTTGGTTTTTCAGCCGGAAATGAAGGGAAACAAGCCGGATGCCTGCTCCAAAGTCAAAGGTGGCCAAAAGAATCATTAAATAAACAAAGAACCCCCATTCGTCGTTCAAATTCACTTGCTGAACGGCAAAATAGGTAAATGTTACACCGAGAAGGATATACACGATGCCGGAAAACAACGGTGATCTCATCAAAATAACCCTCCCATCCACCGCTCCAAATGAATAAAGGTTTGTATGGTCTGCTCTAAATCTTCAGGAATAAACCGCTGTGCCACAACAACGAGTGTATTCATCATGACGTGAGCAATAATGGGTACAATAATTCTTTTCGTCAGAACATACAAAAAGGCAAACACAAACCCCATAGCCGTATATAAAATTAAATGGACCGGCTCCATGTGGGCAAACGCAAAAATGACAGAGCTAAGAACAGCTGCCATCCCAAACGGCATCCGGTTGTAAAGGGATCCGAAAATGACTTTTCGAAAAACAATCTCTTCCAGGATCGGACCAATAATTGAGCTGATCAGCACAATCATGGGAAAGAGCTCAATCAGCTCCAAAATTTCTTGTGTATTTTCCGAGCCCGGATCTACGCCGATGGCCTGTTCAATCCCAACCGCAATGATTTGCGCGAAAAAGGCCAGAAATATTCCTGCAACAGCCAATAAGAGGGAAGGACCGATGGACAGCGGCTCTGCTTTGTCAATCTTTGTCACTTTTCCGCTTTTGCGAACAAGGAACAAAACGATAGCCAGGCCCAAAAGAAAACTGAAAACAAGCCAGTATCCGGTAGCCTGAATTTCTGCTTCCTCAGGGGAGAGGTTCAAATAGTTTGTTCCAATGATATAAAATATCGGCATGCCGATAAAGCCGGATATTTGCATGGCAATATAAGTAAGTATGATATACACATATGTTTTGCTCATGTAATGAAAAATCCCTTCAAATGATATCTATCAAACCATAGGTTCCATTTTACTAATAAAACAGGCCTGTTTCAAACAGAGAGGCTTCTCCTTAGACACCGACCAGAAAAAGCACATATGGGATGGTCAGAAGACTAATGATCGTGGTGATAAAAGTCGTAAAGGATACTAAATCCGGCTCTGTATCGAACTGTATAGCCAATAAAGTGGTATTGGCAGCTGCCGGCATGGCTGCCTGTATGAATAAGACAGCTTTGATCAGATCATCCAGGGGCATAAAATGCAAAATGAGCAGGGCCAGCATCGGTGACAAAATCATTCGGATCCCCACTGTAGCAGAAACAAACCTGTAGGACACACGCCTTCTTTGCATGGCGGCAAGCTGCATGCCGAGGACGAGCATGACCGTTGGGATCGAGGCATCGGCTACAAGGCCAACCGCATCCATGACAGCATTTGGCAGATCAATGGAGAGAAGCTGCAACACTACCCCTAACAAGGCACCATAAATTACAGGCATTTTGACAACCTGCAGGAGGGAATCTTTTAACGTTGCCTGCTCCCTCCCGCCGATGGATGCGACAAGGATTCCAATTGAATTCATCAAAAAAGACTGAAAGACCATCATCACGACCGCGTAGTCAAAGGCGACAGCCCCCAGAGCGAACAGGACGACCGGTGCCCCGTAATTCCCGCTGTTCATAAAAGCTCCGCCGAGAATCATGGCAGACAGTTTCTGACGGTCCCCCCGCAGTGCCAAGTTTGTAAGCCACGTCACCACCATCAAAACCAATGATAATAGACAGCAAAACACAAAAATATAAACAAATTCCATCGCAAGGGGAGTCGTATAAAACGTTCGGAAGGCAAGAAACGGGGACATAATATAAAGCGCCATTTTCGAAATGGACTTAATGTCAAAACCCAGCAATTTTTGTCCCAGCCACCCGGCAAAAAATATGAAAAAAACCGGTAATACGATCAGAAGTAAATCCACAGGTCGTTCAACTCCATCTATGTATCTATCAACATCATATCAAACTGCTGCTTAAAATAAATTTTTTAGACAGACATTTTCATACACGGAATGAAAATTTGGTGCGACGGAAATCCTCTCGGTCTTCCCCTGTATAATAGATTCCGGAAGATCGTTGTTCTATCGTCTGAATCTAACTGGTTATAGAATGTTCGAGGATGGTAGATTCATGGGATGTAGCGTTCACCCCCATGGACAAATAATAGGAACTGAAATTTGGTATGGAAGTAGAAACGCAAAACCTGGATCAGTATAAGAAGCCCATGTTCCACTGTACAGAGAAGTACTGGAATAAATAGATTGTATATAGAAGGGATTCCGTACCATTCATACTTTGGAGCATCAGTCTTGATCCAAGATCTCAGCGAAATGGGTAACAAATCGAGTGTTCGTTACAATACGGGCAGGGATTTTAATGCAATGGTAACGAATCGGCAGGATGCGTTCCGGACTAGGGAGGAATCTCATTGGAACGGAAACCAATTTCGAAAATCCGGTTCCCTGTAAGCTGATATCGCTGAACCACGGTAACGAAGAGGATGTGCAAAAGAATTTGTACACTGGAACGAATCAAAATTTCGATCGTCATATATTTCATACCAAGGCAGCTCATTCGGCTTTTTACAGGCAAAAAAATCCAAACCATTTGTTCATGGTCTGGATTTCTTGCTTTTACAATACTTTACTCAAAAACGCCTTCGTGCGCTCGCTGTTTGGAGTACCGAAGATCTGCTCAGGCGGGCCTTCCTCGACCAGGTAGCCCTGGTCCATGAACAGGACGCGGTCTCCCATTTCCCTTGCAAATCCCATCTCGTGCGTAACGACCACCATGGTCATTCCGTCCATGGCCAACTGTTTCATAACATCAAGAACTTCTTTAACCATTTCGGGATCAAGAGCGGAGGTAGGTTCATCAAACAGCATAACTTTCGGTTTCATAGCCAGTGCCCTTGCAATTGCGACCCTTTGCATCTGCCCGCCGGACAACTGTTCAGGATAGGCATCCGCTTTATCGCCAAGCCCTACTTTGTCAAGCAGCTCTTTAGCGAGTGCTCGGGCATCGGCCTGACTTATTTTTCTAATTTTAATAGGAGAAATCGTAATGTTGTCCAGTACAGTCATGTGAGGAAAAAGATTGAACTGCTGAAACACCATTCCCACTTCTTTTCGGATCTCGTTAATGTCCGTTGAGGGATCATTGACTTTCACACCGTCAATGTAGACCGATCCTTCTGTAATTTCCTCCAGCAAGTTAATGCATCGAAGAAATGTGCTTTTTCCGGATCCGCTCGGACCGATGACGCAAATCACTTCTTTTTCCTTGATTTCATAGTCGATACCTTTCAACACTTGCAAGTCCCCGAATGATTTATGCAATCCTTCAATTTTAATCATTTGCTCACCTCTATTGAACGACCAAACGTGAAGATGCGGCGTCTTTGACGTGGAATATAGCTATTGCTGAACCGCTTTTCGATATAAGCAATGATCTTTGTAAATAACCAGGTGAGAAGCAAGTACAAAATTGCAACGGTTATGTAAGGCTCCCAGAATCTTGCATAGGCACCTGCCACTACTTTACCGGCATATAACAAGTCATTGGCCGCGATAACGGTAACGAGAGAAGAATCTTTCAGCAAGGCAATCAATTCATTCCCGAGAGGAGGGACCATTCGTCTGAACGCCTGTGGTAAAATAATATGTTTCATAGCGACATTTCTTGGCATTCCCAGAGATCTGGCTGCTTCCATTTGTCCTTTTTCGATAGACTGGATACCGGCACGAATAATTTCTGCATTGTAGGCACCGCAGTTTAGCGCCAGTGCTATTGCACCTGATACAAAATACCCGAGGGATTGTCCGAATACGGTGGGTATCAGGGCCAAATGGATAAGGAGAATTTGAACGAGCAGGGGAGTCCCCCTAAAAAAGTCTACATAATATTTACAAGGATAATAGATCCATTTTCTCTTGGATAATTTGCCCATTCCAATAAACAAACCTAAAATGATTCCGCTTACATAACCGACTGCCGTCAATCCGAGGGTAACCCATAACCCTCGGATGAATAGCTCTTTATAGTTCCAGATCATATCCAGACGAATATCTAAAAAGTCTATCATGACCACCTCCAAATTGAGTTAGATGTTTTCAGGCTTAGAAGTGACAACTTACTCAATGTCAAAGCCGGTGATTTCTTTCAACTTGCCATTTTCTTTTATTTTTTGAATGCCCTCATTTAGCAGATCTACCACTTCCGTGTTTCCTTTTTTAACCATTAATCCATAAAATTCTTGTTCAACGCTGTCATCTTCGATGACTTCCATCTCTACATTCGGGTTGTTTTTAATATATTCATTGACAGTAGAGTTATCTCCAACTGCTGCATCAGCATTCCCGTTCAATAATTCCTCAATGGCAAGCGGCATTGTTTCAGCAGCGATAATATTAGAGCTTGTGTTTCCTTGGATATCTCTCATCATTGCATGTCCTGTCGTATTAATTTGCAGAGATACTTTTTTATCTTTTAAATCTTCAAATGATTTAATATCAGAACCTTCTTTGACGAGAATAACTTGTTTAGCCACATAGTAGGGATCAGTAAAATCAAATGTTTCTTTGCGCTCATCAGTAATCGTAATAGAGGAAACTGCAAAGTCTACTTCGCCATTTTCTACCGCAGGGAAAAGGGGTTCCCAGCCAATATTTTTAAACTCAACTTCCACGCCGACTTCTTCTGCAATCGCTTCCACAATATCGATGTCAATACCAACAATATTTCCGTTATTATCCATGTACTCCATTGGTGCGTATGTAGCATCCGTACCGACGACTAACTTTTCTTTGCCGCCGCCGTCGCTGTCACTGCCGCTTGCGGGCTCAGCAGTTTCTTCTGATCCGCCTCCGCATCCGAACAGGACCAAAGCAAGGCCCACCAGGAGAAGGCTGAGAGACCAAAGACGTGAGATTTTTTTCATGTATATTCCCCCTTGTTTTTTTGCATCATCTGAAGTCAACCACTATTCTGTCACTTCTGATGATTATCACAATTATAAGCCAATTAGTAGAGTGAAGCAATATGACAAAGAAGATAAAAGTTTGGCGAACGATTTGTAATAAATAAGGAAATATATTTGTTTATAATGAGGAGAAGTCCAATTTTGCAGGCGGTATGCGTTCTGGATAAAGATTTTTCAAAAAAAACAGGTTAAGGCTTGCAAATGAAATACAAATTATTTATTATAATATTTGTGATTAGCACTCGACCGGCGAGAGTGCTAATCAACAACTTACATATCATTTAAGGAGGTTGTTTCACTTGTTAAAACCACTTGGGGATCGCGTAATCATTGAACTTGTGGAATCTGAAGAAAAAACTGCGAGCGGTATTGTTCTTCCGGATTCTGCGAAAGAGAAGCCGCAGGAAGGCAAAGTCGTTGCTGTTGGAACAGGACGTGTGCTGGACAGCGGTGAGCGTGTGGCACCAGAAGTATCTGAAGGAGACAGCATCATCTTCTCTAAATACGCTGGTACAGAAGTGAAATACCAAGGAACTGAATATTTGATCTTACGTGAGTCTGATATATTGGCTGTTATCGGCTAATAGAAAAGAACATTTTCATATGAGAAAAAAACTTTTATAACAGGATAGGGAGGCAATTTACGATGGCAAAAGATATAAAGTTTAACGAAGATGCCCGCCGTGCTTTGCTCAGCGGTGTGGATCAGTTGGCTGATGCGGTAAAAGTTACACTTGGGCCAAAAGGGCGCAACGTAGTACTTGAGAAAAAATTTGGTTCCCCGCTCATTACTAATGACGGTGTAACCATCGCTAAAGAAATCGAATTGGAAGATCCATTCGAAAACATGGGTGCCAAGCTTGTATCTGAAGTAGCAAGCAAAACAAACGATGTAGCTGGGGACGGTACAACTACGGCTACAGTTCTTGCTCAAGCGATGATCCAAGAAGGATTGAAAAACGTTACAGCTG
Source organism: Siminovitchia sediminis (assembly GCF_042680885.1). Lineage (NCBI taxonomy): Bacteria > Bacillati > Bacillota > Bacilli > Caryophanales > Bacillaceae > Siminovitchia > Siminovitchia sediminis. The sequence goes on from NZ_JBHUEO010000104.1 coordinate 16,133, forward strand.
GAGCCAATCCTGTCGGCGTACGCAAAGGAATCGAGCAGGCAGTTGCTACTGCAGTTGAAGAGCTTCACAGCATCTCCAAACAAATTGAAGACAAAGAGTCCATTGCGCAAGTTGCGGCTATTTCTTCCGGAGACGAAGAAGTTGGACAATTGATCGCCGAAGCTATGGAACGCGTTGGAAACGACGGTGTTATCACAATTGAAGAATCCAAAGGATTTACAACAGAGCTTGATGTTGTGGAAGGTATGCAATTCGACCGCGGATATGCATCTCCTTACATGGTAACAGACTCTGATAAAATGGAAGCTGTACTGGAAGATCCATATATCTTGATCACTGACAAGAAAATCACAAACATCCAGGAAGTTCTTCCACTTCTTGAGCAAGTTGTTCAACAAAGCAAACCATTGTTGATCATCGCTGAAGATGTAGAAGGCGAAGCATTGGCTACACTGGTTGTGAACAAACTTCGCGGTACATTTAACGCAGTAGCTGTAAAAGCTCCCGGGTTCGGGGACCGCCGCAAAGCAATGCTTGAAGATATTGCAATTTTGACTGGTGGAGAAGTAATTACAGAAGATCTTGGACTTGACCTGAAAACAGCTTCTATCCAATCACTTGGACGCGCTGCGAAAGTTGTTGTTACAAAAGAAAACACAACGATTGTTGAAGGTTCCGGCGAATCTTCCAACATTGCAAGCCGCGTCAACCAAATTCGTGCGCAATTGGAAGAAACAACTTCTGAATTCGATAAAGAAAAACTTCAGGAGCGCTTGGCTAAATTGGCTGGCGGTGTAGCAGTGATCAAAGTAGGTGCTGCAACAGAAACCGAGTTGAAAGAGCGCAAGCTTCGCATCGAAGACGCATTGAACGCTACTCGTGCGGCTGTTGAAGAAGGTATTGTTTCCGGTGGGGGAACAGCTCTAGTGAACGTCTACAACAAGGTTGCACAAATTGAAGGCGACGGAGATGTAGCGACTGGTGTGAAAATCGTACTTCGTGCGCTTGAAGAGCCTGTGCGTCAAATCGCTCAAAACGCAGGTCTCGAAGGATCTGTTATCGTTGACCGCCTGAAGAAAGAAGAAATCGGCATCGGCTTCAACGCTGCCAATGGCGAGTGGGAAAACATGATTGACGCTGGTATTGTTGACCCAACAAAAGTAACTCGTTCTGCGCTTCAAAACGCTGCATCTGTAGCAGCTATGCTTCTTACAACTGAAGCAGTTGTTGCTGATAAGCCAGAAGAAAACGCTGGTGGAGCCGGCGGCGGAATGCCTGACATGGGCGGAATGGGCGGCATGATGTAATAAAGCCCTCCAAACCTTGTTGTATAGGGATTTTAAGATAGAAGAAAGATAAATGCTCATAATTTTGCTCATAGTGAGTGATAAAAGCTTATCTTTTAAAAATAAAACTCTGTTATTAGAGAAGGTCTTTCATCAGTTCACTAAACTGGTGAGAGGCCTTTTCTTCCATATTAGCAGTCATATGAGCATAAATATTCATTGTTGTATTAATATCTGTATGTCCTAATCGTTGTTGTATTTCCTTAACTCCAACACCCGCTTCAATAAGAAGTGACGTATGAGTATGTCTGAATGAATGAGGTGTGATATTTTTATTAATACCCGCCATTTTTAACAGACGTTTTAGTCTAGTTTCTACTACTTTTCTTAATTGTTGAATATTGCCATGGGATAGAGCCAGCTTTGCCATCTTTTTGAGCCACTTGTGACATAAAATAGAGCCACCTTATGACATGGGTGAGCCACTTAGTGATTAAAGACATTCCCCCTGCCGGGGGAAT
>NZ_JBHUEO010000105.1:0-516 GCF_042680885.1 Siminovitchia sediminis
CCCCGATCACTGTGAATGAGCACACCTTCCAGGTTTTTCAGTTTTCTATTTTGTTGGGCAGACCGGATCGTTCTGCAGATTAATTCTTGGTTGGGACTGGAAGATGTTTCAAAAGCAATGACTTCCTCATTGAATAAATCCTTCAGGGCGGAAATGTATACCTTTTGTCCTTCCAGCACAATCTCTGTCATGTCGGTAACCCATTTCGTATCCGGAAATTGGGTGTCGAAGTCACGGTTTAAATGGTTTTCATAAACAAACCCTGCAGACTCACTCTTGGACTCGGCAGTGGATTTAGGAAGCCTGACATTGGCTTTAAGGTTGGCTTCCCTCATCAGTCTCGCTACCCTTTTATGATTGACGGCCGAACCAGAAGTTGAAAGTACTTTAGCGATCCGTTTAGCGCCCAAGGTTCCTTTATGCATTGTGTATATACGTTTGATGCGGGTGAGAAGTGCTTGATTCTCACGGGAGGCCAGTTTTTTGGGCCGTTTCAAATAGGCATAGTAACCACTC